>SOKP01000103.1 GCA_004375715.1 Promethearchaeota archaeon
GTATAATGAAAGAGGACTTCAAGTACAATTATAAAGCCCATCAAAGTTGTAAATAGGATTTTGCCAGTAATTAATGAATTGATATTTTTGTTTGTATAGCCAATGCATTTTAATGTTGCCCAGGTTCTTCTATTTCGAGACACGATAATCCACGCGTAAAGTAATGATAAAAGCAGACTTGTTCCCAAAAAGATCAACACAAAATATCCCGCAATTTCGCCAATTCCCCCTGTAATAGACAATTCCCAAAATAGACTCGTTATGAAAATCAAAGAAGTATAAATAAGCGTAAAAACAGAAAACAATTTCTTTTCTCTCAGTGTCATTAGAACCGCTTTTTTCCACATCCTCATCATAAAATTTCACCGTTTGCTAAAAATTAATTTTTTATATGAATTGTTTGTATAGTTATATAATAAGATTATTATTTTAATTTTGGGTATCATCATGTCTGTAGAAATTGAGTCAATTATAGATGATCTTCTCTCTGAAGAACAAAATATTTTGGGAGTAGCAATTATCAACAAAGCTGGCACTCTTATCACACAAACTGAAAATTGGAATCTTAGCAACGATTTAGTGGATATTAACAAATTACTCGGAACTAAATTAGAATTAGGGCAACGAGGTATGCCAAACCTAACGATTCAAGGAATTAAATATATGATGGTTGAAAATACTGAAGAGAGAAAGATAGGTACAAATATAACAGGAAAAGGGCACATAATTATAGCACCAATCCCCATAGGTGGCACTGGCGCGTTAATTTGTTACATTAACCCTCAAGCTGGACCACGAGACGCTTTATTTACCGTTCAATCAAATGCATTAAAATTAGTAGATTTGGTTTAATTTTTTTATCCTTTTTTTATCGAATGAATTAGCTTATCCTCAAAGTTAACTGTTCAAAAAGCAAAACTTAAATAAATAATTAATAATTATTCATAATTACATAATTTACATAAAACATATTTGATAAAAGAGAGATAGAAATGTTAAATCAAATGCCCGGTGACTTTTTTTCATACCTTATAACATATTCATCAAACCTACTGACAATAACGTTCTATATATTAATACTGGTTTTTGCGATTTTGATATATAGGAGAAGTTCGTATAATTATGGAATTACCTTAATAATCTCATCAATCATATTATTAACTTCAAACATAATTTATATGTCCATTCAATATCCATATTTGTTTTATCGAATGGTAGCAGAATTAGGGTATCCCTTGTCTGTAGTTTTATTAACAATGTATACTTGGAGTTTCGTTTTTCTTATTTTAAATAGCAGTAGTGCAATATTTTTAGTTGTATCTATATATCTGATATATAAAACTCATGGAAAAGATAGGGATAATTAGAACTTTAACCACAAATTAAATAAAACAAAAAACAAGATTGCAGTGATAACACATCTCTTTTTTTTTAATAACTTTATTTATTTTAAATTTATATTTGGTCCCAATAAGGATTTAACAAACTTTTAAGAAAGGATTTAATTTTATCTATCTCCTCCTTCCTAGAATCGCCCAAAAATGAAATATTTTTCTCATAGTCAGGAGGTTCGTACTTTTCCTTTAATAAAGCTTTAATAACAGCTTCAACACAATATGGCAATCCAATTATGTCGTAACCTCCTTCTAATATGAAAGAAATTCTCCCTTCACACACCCTTTCAGCAATTTTTAAAATTTTATCCGCAAATTGGTTATACGCTATACTGGTTAACGAGCAATTACCAATAGGATCGGCGTAATACATATCAAATCCCGCAGCAACAATAATTAGAGCAGGCTGGAATTCATTGAGTATTGGATCTAACAAGTCAAGACAATAATGAAAATCTTCGTTAGTTATTCCTTCTGGCACGGGAAAATTAATGTTTTTACCAATTCCCTCATCTATTCCAATTTCGTCAACCATTCCTAAATCTCCTACAGTAAAATCAAACTCGTGTATAGAAAAGTAAAGAACAGATTGATCATTGTAGAAAATGTGCGCTAATCCGTCCCCAAAATGGTCGTCAATATCAATTATTGCTATTTTCTGTTTAAAATTCAATTGGTTTCGCAAATATAGAATCGAAGTTGCAATATTATTGAATATACAGAGCCCTGACGCTTTTTCTCTGTAGGCATGATGTCCTGGAGGTCTAATTAAAGCAAATGACTGAGCATACTTATTGCTTATTACGCCTTCAATAGCTTCTATAGCGCCACCAACTGCTTTTTTGGCTAAATCGAATGTTTCATCCGTAACAAACACCTCCTCATCGAGTAAACCACCACCTACCCGGGATATTTTTTTTATTACATCGATATGATATTTCGAATGAGCTAGTTCCAAAATCCCTTCGTCAATTTCTTTTGGTTTAACTTTTACAATGCGTTTATCTTTAAAAATTCCATTTCTTTCAAGGTGATTCAAAATAGCGTTAATTCTAATGGGATGTTCAAACGATAAAAAAGAAGGTTTAGGGTATGGAGGGAGGTGTTTGGACCCAAAATCATCGTCAAGAATAATTCCTACTTTTTTTTCTGGCATATTATAAAAAATGGAAATGTTAGAATGGCTAAACTCTTATATTAATATTTGCATACTAATATTAAAAATAATTTCTAATTATAAAAAATAATTTCTAATTATAAAAAAAGGTTTGAGAATCGAAATGGATTTTGTTGAAATTGTTGCAATGGTTTTACTTAATGCTATTCCTATAATTGTACTCATTATCCCATATTTTTTCATACGAAAAAAACTTGCGGGGAAAATATATTTTAGAGTAATACTCGGGATCATGATTTTTTACCTAGTGTACTGGGTCCTTCCTATAATGTTTCAAGTAGGAACCCCTCCGTTAGAATTAGAATTGCAAGCTGGTGATGGTATCATTCTAGGAATAGGATATATTATCGCTCATGTTGGTTCTTTAATCGCATCGTTTTCTTACTACCCTCTCGTAACACTTCCTTTTATATTTCTTATAGCGCCCTTTATTTCAATTATCTACGTAAGGAACCGTTTAAGGAAAGAAGTTGGAACGAAAAGCGAAAAATTGAAAGGCTTAACATATCAGATAATCGAGAGTCCCTACAAGAGAATTAGAGCAGATCTGTTTAAAGGTGACTGGTCAAGAGAAAAAGACATCTTAAAGCTCCTTATCGTCCTTTTACCTATTTCTTTATATTTATTACAAGTTCTCCTTAAAATTACTGGAGTTCAATCGGCATCTATAATTGATGATGCCAACGCTTTAGGTTGGTTTATTGAAATCTTATTCGTGTACCTGGCGACTTTCATTTTTAGTTTAGAAATATTATTGAGTTCCCAAATCGCATTAAGAGGAAGAAACTTTGGAGAAAACATTAGAGAGCAAACTTATAGGAGTTTATACACCGTTGGTGCACCAATATCTATTTTATCCATCATCTTATTTCTCGTAGAAGATTTAGGTTCAATTGGATTGATCATATATTTCTTTGCGTATTTTTTTATGGCGTCGTTTATTTTTATTCTGTTCCTTAAAATTTTTGAACCAATATCGCTAATAATATTCATAAAAATAATCAATTGGTGGAAAAATAAAAAGGAAAGCAAGAAAAGTATGAATATTAGTGATGTTGTTTACGGGATCGCTTTCAGTTGTTTGGCTTTTTTCATTTTTTTCATATTAAATAATTTTGTATTTCGCTCAGCTTTTCTCTTAATATTTAGCAGCCCAGAAAACGGAAATATCATAATTGATTCGGCTAGTTTTACCGTAAGTGGTTCGGTTTATTTATACGAAAGCTTGGGATTCGATTTGATGATTATTTTTAATTTCGTAGCATTAATTGTTGTTTCGTTAATCATCGCTGTAATCTTTCTTAATCTTGCTCTTAGGTTTACGAAAAGCATGTTTTTAGGGATAGTCACCTTTCTCCCTATTTTAATCCTGCTTTCGATATTGTTCGTGATGTTTGGCGGAAACGGGATGATAAACTTTGCACCAGAGACATACTGGATAACTGGGCAATCAAGCTACACTTCAATTTTTGGTTTTAACTTTTTCACATTGAGAACCGCGGGATTCAACGCAGATTTAACAGGAATCTTATATTATCTCGCAATTCCTTACCAAATGACGCAATATATCTTCAATATTATCTTCTGGAGCTTGCTGATATACTATATAAGGAAAAACTTTAAAGTAAAAAATGTAGTTATTGATGATAGACATTTAGAAAAAATAATGTTCTCGTCTATAACTGAATTCCCAAGCTACGAAGATTATTCGAAGGGAAAGATTCGGTATTTGATTGCCAAAGGCGAAGATGTTGATTTGGAAAATCTAGCTCTCGAACGAGACGAAGTAAAATCTTTATTATCATCTATAGAAACTGAAAAAATTTTAGAAGATGTTAAACCTACGGACGAAAAAGAAATGCAACGATTCTACTTTACGCTCAAATACTTGTACAATAATGGTTACATTGATCTCTTAAAACAAGAATTCAGCTACTTATTTGAAAAAGCCGAAAAACAAGGACTTTATATTATCTACGATGATGGTAGAGGAATCTTTGATTATAACTTTGCAGAGGAGTACAATCACGATCCCGGCATAGTTTCGGGTATGTTTTCAGCAATCACATCCTTTATAAAAGAGACTACTAAATCTCAAGAACTGCTTAAAACAATTGATCACGGCGATATTACCATCTTAATCGAATACGGAAAGCGCATCTTTGGAGCGTTATTTATTAAAGGAAAACAATCTACTGAAGTCCGCTCCTCTTTAAAAGAACTCGTCGCCTCATTTGAAGCTAAATACGCAGATGTCCTAGCAGATTGGAGCGGAGCGTTAATATATTTCAAAGAAGACAATAAATTAGTTGAGAGAATATTTAAAGATTAATTCTTTATCCATTATTTTTTTCTTTTTTACTATATCTTCGCATTTGTTTATATTATTGACCAAATTTTTGTGAGAATTAAAATTATATATAGAATGCTAACGATTTATTAACATATGAGAAGAATAAAGAGTATTGACACTTTTAGAGGAGGATCAATTGTAGTAATGGTTTTTGGTCATTTTCTTCTTTTTTGGTTAAGACCTGAAGACGCTTGGTTGCAATTCTGGTTATGGGCTCTTCTAAAACCACTCGGCGCATCGGGATTTCTTTTCGTTTCAGGAATCAGCGCATCTTTATCCTTTAGAAGTTATCAAAACACAGCAAAAGACTCTAATACGGTTAGTATGACAACCATAAGAAATGTTTACATCCTAAGAGCTATTTTTATATTAATTATTGCCTTTATATTTAATATAATTAATGCATTGGTATGGGGCGGTAGCATTTGGGAATGGAACGCCCTACAAACAATAGGATTTTCTCTTTTGTTAGCTTGGCCGCTCTTGAAAACCTCTAAACTACTCAGAATACTTCTTGGGATTGCAATGATAATAGGAAACCAGTTAATTTTGGATTTACTATCTTCTTATAAAGGAGAAGCTTCCATATACGGTATTTTATATCACATCCTATTTTTTCCTTTGGATCAATATGTAATTATGAATTTTTTTGGTATATTTATAATTGGATCGGCAATAGGGGAATTTATTTACAAAATCAATATTATTGAGGAACAAAGCAAGCGGAAGTATCAGTTTAAGAACAAATTGCTAAAGCAAATGTTATTAATTGGTATTTTTTTAGTCGTTTTGGGAGTAATTTATCAGTCCCCTAGTTTTTTGATCTTTAATTCAATTCCATCAATTATGTTTGCCTTGGGTTTAATACTAACTATATTATCAATCCTTATGCTTATCGAAATTTTAGAAAAAGTTAAAACAACCAAAAGCTATACATATTTCTTTTATTATTCTTATTATTCTTTTACCCTCTTTTTGCTCCACAACCCGATAGCTCTCCTTTTTACACAACAGTTTAACTATATTACAATTTGGTTAGTAATTGCAGTAGGAATGGTAATATTTGGACTAATTCTGCGGCTTACTTACAAGAAATTAGGAAAATGGGCTTCTGTTAAAGCTGTTCTCAGCATTATCAGCTTTTTAATTTCAACGAGGCTTATAGAAAAAAGGTCTAAGAAAAACGCATAAAAAGTAATTATTCTTTGACAATCGTTAATCAGGGACACTCTAGAACGTATTTTTAAAGTTAAATAATTTATATCCATTCTTTTCTTTTTTAATTAAATCAAATTCTATCTTTTTCTTCATTAATTGCGTTTAGTAAACGTTTAACCTCGTGGGAGTCCGGATACTTCTCTTGAATTTTTTGGCAACAATCTATCGCCAAATCAAATTTTCCGAGTTCTTTGTAGGCAATCCCTAAATTGTACCACGTTTCATATTTATTAGGCTTAATTTCCAAAGCTTTCTTCCAACATTCAATCGCTTGAGCAACCTCACCCTTTCCCTGATAAGCATTAGCCATATTATTCCAAGCTTCGTGATCCTCTGGATTTAATTCTACTACACTGTTATAAATCTCAATCGACTTATCATACTTTTTATGTTCTCTGTAAGCATTACCCATATTGTACAACACATCAACATCATTGGGCTTAAGTTCCAACGCTTTATTCCAGCACTCAATCGCATGTTCCAAATCCCCCTTTCCTATGTCGTAAACATTACCCAAATTGTACCATCCTTCAAAGTGATTAGGATTCAGCTCAACAGTCTTTTGCCAACACTCAATCGCGCCGTCAGCATCAGACTCCTGACCGCAGACTAATCCTTTTTGATAAAATTCTTCCGCTTCTTTTATTTTCTTTTTCCGCTCGATTTTTTCATCAACCATTCTAATCAACAGATTTATGATGTTTATTTTTGCTGAATTATTACGATTATTAAATATATTTAACGCTTAAAGGGTTTATAAATGTTATAAAAACTGAGAATAACTTCATTAAAATTTTAAATAAGAAAAAAGATAAAAAAAATTTAGTTATTATTGATCCATCATTCAGGCATTTCAAGTCCTATAAGTGGTAATGCCTCTGCTCCTGACATGTAAAATTCCATTTCAGAGCTATAACCCTCAATTTCAGAGAACATGAGTATTTGCTTGTAATAATTATCCATGAATTCCTTTAATTTCCCTTCTTTTATTTCATAAATCGAAAAGGATTTCATTCCATCTTTTGTTGTTCTTACACCTACGCGTACAATCGCTTTTGCTATAGTTTTATCCGGAGGAAATTGTTTCAAGACTTCAAGATATATTTTCCCTACTTCAGAAGATTTACCCGCTGGAAACCAAGTGGTAGTTACAATCATAACCATAATCCTCACCTTTATGTAATTTTAATTTGATTGAAAATTAGATTTGTATTGATATTTAAGCTTGATAATGATTTAAACCTTACTTTTTTGTCAAATTATTCAATTCAAAAAAAAAATTGGATTTATATTATTCATTCATTTCATATGCGTCCTTTAAGGAGTGAACGGTATTCCACACTTTACCAAAGCGGTCAGGATCGACATTAGGTTTCTTAATCATCTCCAAACAAAACTCCATCTGTACAGTAGTAGTACCAGCTTTCTGATACAGATTCAATGCGTATTTGGAAAAGTCTCTCACGAGAAAATCAAATATTTGGTCTAAAGTGTCTTCATCGATATCATATATTTTAGCGTTCTCAATGATTAAATGGGCATATACAATAAGAGAAAAGATTTCGCCAATCCCTGAAAGCATGAAGTCCATATCTTTTATTTGTGCGATACTCGGGGTAGCCTTCGTTCCCATGAGGTTAAACAGCTTAATTTGCTCCCTAAATATTTTGACATTAGGTAAATTATATCGCTCAAACGCTAGATTCCAGTCATGAAATCGAATTCTTCCCAATCCACGAGTTGGTCCTTGATTAAAAAGAAATGTATCGTCTTTAGCTTGATCTTGTTTTGGAATTTCCTCATATTTCTTATGATTCATAAAGAAATTCACCATAAATTTCAAAATTAAGGCGATATTTACATGAACGGTGCCTTCGAGTTTCGGTAAAGCACGAATATCCCTTGCAGCCATTTCAAAAAACATGTCTTTTTCGAATCCTTTCGCTGCGATCACATCCCATAGAAGATTGATAACTTCTTCTCCTTGAGTAGTTGTTTTCATTTTCATAACGGGAGCATAAAGAAGATATCGACGGTCTTCATCAGACGCTATTCTCATGTAATCAGCCGTTCTTAGCCCAAATAATTTCATAGCGACTAACCGAGTGTAAGCATCAACAAAGTTTTGTTTAACATGCTGAAAATCAGTCACATACATATTATAGAGCCTTCGATTAGCTGCATGATGAATCGCTTCATAAAATGCGTGTGTACACATTCCAATTGAAGCCCATCCTAAGTTATATTTTCCCACATTAACTGTATTAAGGGAAGAGTTCCATGCCTCCTCTCCTTTAGAAAGAATGTCTTCTTCAGTGATAGGATAATCATGAAGTGCAAAGTTTGAAACGTAATTTTGACTGTCGCAGACATTTTTTATTAATTCATAGTTTTTGTGCCTATAATTTGCTACAAAGAACACATATTGTTCCTTATTTTTCATGTCATAGGGGGGGATATTGCCATCCTTATCAGCAAATTTACCGAAATTTGAGACCATTTCTGCTTCGTTGCCATTACCAATATAATATTTTTCTCCATTAGCTCTATATGAACCATCTTCTTGAGGAGTTAATGCCATCTCTGTGCCGTAAATATCTGCGCCATGTGCCTGTTCTGATAGGCCAAACGCAAAAATAGCGCCTTCTTTAAGTAATTTCGCCGCTTTCTCCTTCGCCTTTTCATTCTTACTCATCCAGATAGGTCCGAGCCCCAGTATTGAAACTTGCCATGTATACCAATAACTCAACCCATAAAACCCAAGAATTTCGTTAAACTCGCATATTCGCCATGTGTCCCATCGATAATTCTCGTCCTCTCCGTACTGCGCAGGGGTTAATAAGTGGGCAAAAATCTTATTTTCTTTTTGAAATTCAAGAAAATCCGAATACCACACTTTTTTGCGATCGTCGTCTTTAATTTTCGCTCTCCCTTTGTTCTCGAAAAATTCTATGGTTTTAAGCATAATATCTTTTGACTTCCCATCCGGATAATACCTTTTATGTTTTTTTGGATTTAATAGAATTACCATAATAACCTTTTTCACCTTATGTTATAGTTAACGATTAACGATTTAATTATAATTTAGAATTACTATTTCAAAATTAACTTTTATTATTTATTTTTTGCTCATTTATAATTTCTCTCTTTGTGGTTTCCCCTAACAATAGTAAAAACATAAAGGAAAACTTTATAAATAATAAGTAATCCTACAAACTTACAAAAATCTACTCAAAAATTATGATATAGTATATTATATCAAATTAATTGAAAAAAATGTGGTGAAATTGAAACAAAGGACAAATTCAAAAAGTATTATAATAGTTATGAGTTTTGCTATTATTTCAGTGATGTTTTTTACATCCCTTACAAGTGTAGTAGTTGCTGATTCTTTTCCGCCTGGTGTCTTAGGTACTGACCCGATGGGGGAAGATTTAGAGTATGACCTTAATTATCACACCAAATCGGAGACATATCCCTCATCTGGTTGGCTTCCGGCTGTATTTACAGTTGGATTAATTACAGAAACTGGTTTAAATGCGGAGTTATTTTTAGATGGACCTGATCAATCCATCTATGATATTTTTGGCGGACCTTATGTTAAAAGTGATACTCTGCAATATCAAATAATAACAATGTATCGCCCTTTTATTGTACTTAAAAGTGAACCATGGTATAATCATAGAATTGATCTCACAGAATCCGATAGTGTATCAGCTACCATTTCATATGAACTGGGTCTTGGTGTAAAAGCATTCGGAAATAGCGTTACCTTTTCAACTGGTGAGGCTAAAACTACAATAACAAAATCTTACGAGGGATGGCATGATAACGTTCAAGACGGAAAAACCAAGGTAATATATTTCATGTGTACGTTTTTGAGGGTATTTGGTTCTGTAACATATCATCATGATATAGTACATGAATATGATGCAATAGCTCTTACAAATATAGATTATGAAAATACTTATGCAGTTACATATGATATTAATGAAGATCCATTAGAATTGCCTGTCAATATGCATGAAGAATATAGAGACGACGATAACCCTGGAGTAGCGGATGGATTTTATAGTTTAGCAGCTGGACGAACTTTCGGTTGGGAAGAAAGTAATGCATATGAAACATCTTGGGGTATTGATTTTAGATTATATGGACAGATTGGAAAGCATTGGTATAATGGAATTTATTTAGATGGTTCAATTAAGTCAGTTACAACGACAACAAATACTTTAACAGTAAGACACACTTTTACACCTAATTCTGCTGTTTCTAATCCAAGAGGAACCTATTTTGACTTTTTTCATATAATCTATCAAAATGCTTTGACTACAAACCTTCATCCTAACTGGAAGCCAAGTGTGTCTATTACTTCCCCTACTAATGGGGGATTGTATAGTGGGTCTATAACCATTAGGGCAAGTGCTTCAGATAACGACGAAGTCACAAAGGTGAGGTGTAAAGTAGGTAGTAATTGGTTAGCCGATGATTACTATGCTCCATACCAATGGACTCTAAATACTCTAAATTATGCTAACGGTCCACTACAAATCATGTGTGTTGCTTACGATCGATTCGGGCAATATTCTACATATACCATTACCATAACTGTACTAAATGGTGGTGGCGGTGGCGGTGGCGGTTGTCCAATTCTGTCAGTATATAATGGAACGAAATATATCGAGGAAGGTTTGTTGGATATCCACAATATCGAAGGTATCGATATAGTCAGCGTTCATGATCTTACATCTAGACCTGAAAAAGTAAATAATCGCTATCTCCTTCGGCTCACGGAACATCCTAAAACAATCTCGCATCTAGATATGGTGGAATTTTATGGTCGGTTGCCAGATGGGCTATTAGTGTCGTTATCATTAAAGTCCGCTGTACACTCATCTTTAGGGAATGTTAAACAGAATTTAAAGTCTAGCGATGACGTACGGATAGACTTATTAGGTGCCGATCATAATGATGGCATATCTGAGTACATCGATTTAGAATTTGACGCTCCCAAAGAACAGAATTTCGTAGGATTTATATTTGTTATTGAAGGCTATAATTACATCGTCAAATGATTTCCAATCAACAATATTATAAACATTACATTTAATAATTTTTTTTTTATTATATCACAGATAATAATATAATGATTTTAGTCAATTAATCTTTTCAATGGGGAAAAAAATGAGAAAAGCCCAAAAGGTTAGCCTTTTTTTAATAGTATGTATTTCAATATTTTCAGTCTTATTTACTAATTTATACAATAGCAATCTTCAATTTAGACATCATTATTTCGAAAATTCCAATTCTAATAATATTAACATATTAACCTCATTTAATTCCAACAATTTTTCTATTGAAATTAATTCAGATGATGACCTTCTTACATACAGCTTTCCAGGAACTGGTAATTACACAGACCCTTATCGCATAGAAAATTTTTCCTTTACTACTTCACAATCTTATGGAATTAAGATATATAATACCACCAAACACATTCTTATCCAAAATTGTAATATTAATGCTCAATCTGATGCAATAAATGTTCGTAAAACGGCTCCAGATACCATTATTATTAACAATAATACTTTGTCAGGAAGTTTAGGCATATATATTGATAATTCCTCACATATTAGAATAACTAACAACAAATGCATTGAAACTACGTGGATAAGTATTATTTTGAATAATGCACCTTATTCTTTAATTGCAAACAATACTCTAATAGGAAATACACTATTAGGAAAATCTGGTATCGCAATCAAAATTGAATTTGGTTCTCATTATTCACAAATAATCAATAACAAAATTATTAACAATAACGATGGGATATTGTTGCACCATGTAAGTGGTTGTACAATTAAGAATAATATACTCCGGAATAATCGTTTAGGGATTTTATTGGATGGTTTTAATAGAGAACAAAGTTCAAGTAACCTTACTATTACTGACAATTTATTTGAAAATAATTCATGGTACGGATTGTTAATCCTAAATTATAATCACAATAATGTTGTTTACCATAATTCTTTCGTAAATAATAATCCAAATGGCAAATCACAAGCAAAGGATGATGGGGAAAATAATATTTGGTTTAATACTACATTAAAGGAAGGAAATTATTGGTCAGATTGGTGGGGAATTTTACCGTATCCCATTGATGGTTCAGCGAATAAAAATGATATGTATCCATTAGAAAGCCCTTTACATCCAACTATAACAAAGATACCGACTTTTTTTATAGGAAGAGTTGTTTTGGTTATAGCATTAAGTATAGGGATACCAGTGTTTTTGACTATTACCATTTTAATTATTAAAAAATTCAAGAAAAAGAGAGTTTAGTAATTTATTATTAGTTAAGACTTAAATCTGTTATAATATAAAGGAATACTATATTTTGTAATACAAGACAAAATAGCATTAGAATCGATTCGGCTTTAATACCAATGCTCTTAACACTTATAGGATTAGTCGTTTTCGCTCTTAAAAATGTAATTGACACACTTTCTCAAAATCATTTTCTTTTTTTAGAATCTAATTTATTATTGAAATTTCTTCTATATCGGTCATTCCTTTAAATCAACTAATTTGTCTATCTAATCTATTCTAAATTGCATTGTATTTAAGAAATTGGTGAGGTAAAAATTTATAGTTTAGATTAATACATTTAATATTTCTACAATTATAAGTTTTCTTCAGATCCTTATATCATAAAGGACTTTGTAATAGACGGTGGAGGATCGGGAAATTGTATCTTGATTGAAAATTCTGATGTGTATTTTAAAATTGAAAATTGCACCCTTTACAATTCAGGAGGAATTTGGGGTAATGCTGGAATTAGATTTGGTGAACTTGTTAGTAATGGTCTGGTGATTAACAATACAATATATGATTCTAATAATGGTATATTTACTGACTGGTTATCTACAGGTCTCAATATATCAAGAAATTACATATTCAACAACTCGGGCGCCGGGATATATTTGTCCCATAGTTTTAATAATGAAATCTCAGAAAACATTATATTAACAAATGATATGGGAATAATCTTTAATAAATTAAAATCTGTTAATATTAAAAAGGATACTAATCAAACCAAAGAAATTAAGAACATTAAACAAGGTTATGGGTGTCATATTTATCCTCCAATTTGGTTGGGTATAAAACCTAGGTTAACCTTGAAAGATAAATTGATAGGAACTCGATTTCAACAATTCATTGTAGATAGTATCTACACTTCTTACAAAAAGCGAGCTATCATTATTGAAAAGGATGGTTTTATCGCTATAGAAGAACAAAATAGAAAAATGGCTTTGACACTTTTAAATGAAATCATGGCTATCGCTCAATTATATGGATTTGATTTTCATTTAATTCGAGATATGGATTTGGGAGCTCTAAAAATGGATCTTGATAACCACACAATTCCTTCTCTCCAAATCTCAGGAAAAACCAAACGAACAGATATTTATGCTGAACGGTGGAAATATTTATCTGAGATTTATATTTGGGAAAGACATCAAATATCTAGTCATGATTTTAAAAAAATAATTCAAGAAGCTGAAAAATTAATAAAAAACGATGAAATCTCAAATAACTTGAATCTTCTTCTTGGTGCTTATACGCATTATTATAATAATGAATTTTCCATGTCATATATTATGTGTTGGACATTAGTTGAAAAGAAATTAGTCTCGTCATATAAGGAAGTGATTTCTCAAGTAATAAAAGACCCTACACAAAAAAAAAGATTAACAAATAAAAAATTCAGAATTATAGATGATAAAATCGAACTATTAAGAATTATTGGTGCAATTTCAAATGAGGAGTATTCTGAATACATGAAATTTAAAAAAATTAGAAACAGAATTATACATAAAGGAGAAGGAGCAATAAGGAAGGAAGCAAAGGAATTACTTGATTTTAGTAGAATATTAACTTAAGATTTCATGAACATTGATATGTGATACCCAAATACATTAATTGAAGAAGCTGAAAAATATAAAATTTCATGCCCCTAATGTAGAACAAAGTTTAAATCTGAAGAGAAAAATTCTACAACTTTCGCTTATTGCACCAATGAAGATTGTAAGGCAATTTGAGTGGTTGCAAAGGATTCGAAAAACAGAATCTTATTAGCTGAATGCAATGAAAAGAAGTTCTTATTTGAATTTTTTGTGGAATTACCTTTTAAATTAGGTTTACCTACTGGATTATATTCTTCTGATAAGCCAAAACAAATCATGTTAAGAAGAGATATGTATTATTTCCAAAAAGGAAATGAATTAGAAAATTTAAGAACTTTTCAACCAATTTTGCTGGTCAAGAAGGTGCTTTTAATATGTATTAATTAAAAACATTAGAATGAATAATGAAATTGATTTTATCTGGTGTTTTTTTAATGGGTGAAATATTCTACCAATGTTGAAAAAAGAGAAAAAGTTTAAATTTAAGGAATCCTTCTCTTTTATTATGATCAATAAAAAAAAAGAGTTTAGAGGGATTAAAGTACCAAAGGAAGTTCACGATGATCTAAGTGAATTGAAAGAAATAATTATTCAAAATGGGTTAAGTTCAATCTCAAACGATTTTATTAATTATGTTCCAAAAAACTGTCCTAAGTGTAATACTGAAATGGATTCTGTTGAAATAAGTCTAGGTTATCATCACTGTCCTAATTGTGAATTTAAATACCCTGAAATTAAGCTTGGATTAGGTGGTAGTTTGGCGATTGGAACACTTATAGGTCTTGGAATTGCGGGGATCATATATTTATTAAACCGAAAAGATGATTAATTTATCTTTTAATACATTAAATTTCTTGAAATCTATGGTAAGACCTTCTCTATTAGGATTATTAATTTTTCTTTTCATCTCATCGGGATACATATTATCTAACCAAGTTGTATTATTTCTATATGTAGTACTTTATTAGAAATCAGATAAAGAATTTAAATCGTTGTAGAATTTTGGATTAATATTATGCCTTTTTAGACATTTAATAAATTTCTCTAAATCAAAAAGTTTTATTTTGATATTATTAATCGACTCATATAAATTTTGGATAATTAATTGCTCAGAGTTTTCGTTTGGAAAACCTCCTAAAGAAACTATTATAAATTGAAATTCTAACTTATTTTTAATTGTAGAGTTAGTATTGTTTGATTTCATTAATTCCCTAGCTATAATATTTATTTTTTTAGTGAAACAAATAATTTCTTTTTTGCTTATCGATTTCTTTTTTGCCTTACATTCCCCTATCAATATATAATCTTGATTTTATGTATTGGATTCTCCATAAATATCAATTTCTATCGTTCTAGTTTGTACATCCTTTATGCATCCTCTCTTAATTAAATCATCGATCTGACTAGAATCTAATCTCCATTCTTTACCTGTTGTAGCTATATCACATTTATAAACTCTTCTACATAATTCCCTTACATCAGTTTCTAAAATATATCCCTTATTTCTATCAATTATTTGTTTCATTTTAGTGATATTTTCTACACAGGCAGATTTCACTAAATAATCTTTATCATTACTTATCTCCTGACATAATTCATTCGAAATACCTTGAATTATATGTTGTTCTGATATTTTTACATAAGTTTTGTTATTTTCAAGAATATCATTTATTCTCTCAATTAATTCGGGGATGAATTTGTAATTCTCCTTGAATTTTTCTCTCATTTTGAGATTTTTTATACTTAAGGAAATTTCTAAATAACATTTCAATGCTTCTGAATAATTACGGTAAGCCTCGCTATATTTTTCTTGATTTTCATAAATTCTAGCTAAAATTCTGTAATTTTCTATAACTTTAAATATATCATTAAACCGCTTTGATAGTTTTAGTGATTGTAAATAAAATTTAATTGCTATGTCTAGATCTCCTTTTTCTCTATAAAACAAACCGAAACCTTTAAGAATGCCAATTTTTTCATTTGTCAAATTGTTTGTTTCAGCAAGATTAAGTGCTTGATTTAAACATTCTTCAGCTTCGCTAAATTTTCTGTTTCTTGAATAATAATGACCAAGATTAGTTAAACATGTAATTTTCGAACCAATTAATTGATAAGAATCACAAACTTCAAGATTCATCTTAAGAAGTTCAAGTTCATCATCAATCAAATTCAATTGGGCAAACCAAGTCATTGCATTATTAAGGAAGGCAGATAGATGCTGTGGATTATCATTATATTTTTGATAATCTAATATAGATGAAAAATTCTCTTTAAATTCATCAATATTGCCTAATTTAAGGCTTAACTCAGCTAGCTTTCCGTAAATAATGCTAAGTTGATTATTTATTCCGTTTTTTATTGCTAGATCTTTCGCTTTGTTCAATTTTTTTATGGATTCTTCAAGATTTCCTTTAATACTATCAACAGTTGCAATATGAATGAGAGAGACAACAACATTTATAATACTACCTAATTCATCAAAGATCTTACTTGCCTGAATGAAATAAGGTTCAGCTTTATTGATATCATAAAATTCTTTATATACTAATCCTATATCACTCAGAGTACAAGCTTCAAGTAAATTGTTTTTTAGCTTTTTAGAAAGTTCAAGAATTCTTTCTAAATATTTTAGAGCTTCTTCATATTTTTCCAATTCTAAATAACTATCACTGATCTTCTTAAGAACCTCAAGAAATATCTTTTCATTATTTCTTTCCTTATAAAAATTATATACTTGAAGATATGATTTTATCGCTTTTTCGAACTCTCTTCTTTTAACAAACTTATCTCCTCTAAGAAGTACCTTCACATAATTTTTTTCTATATTCTTTTCGAATTTCGCCATGGTAGATTCTTAGAGATTATTCTGTTAATTACATTATTTGAATTTGAACTATAAAATATATATATTTTTAAAATTAAACTGAATAGCTTCTTAAATTTGTCTTCACATATTCAAATCATAAAGAATTCTAACTTAGAAAAGCTTCTAAGTACATTTTACAGCAAAAGAGGAAGAAATGTCGTAAATCCGACTAAAAATCTACAGAATAATACGGCTCATATATGTTATTAAGTTGATCGAAGGTTCTTCTGAAGGTTGCATAGATCTTCTCCTTTTTTCTCTTAGGGTTAATTTTTGTCTTTTTTTGAAGTTCTCTAAGTTTCTTCATTTAAAATTAAACCGCCAGTTAAGAATCGTTTTCTTATGAATTTTCTAGTATATTTTTTAATCTGCTCAAGAGTAGGTCAATTTCTTCCTTTTTCTCCTCAACGAAACTTTGATGCGGGAAATTAAAAAGAGAATGGGCATTTATATTACCTTTTTCTTTAAATTCTCCTAATAGGTCAATAATTTTTTGATCAACACTACCAACCATGGCAATAAAGCCTGGTTCTTGAATTAAGGCATTAAAATTTAACCTCAAAGTAGAAAACCCGTGGTGCTTAGTTTTACTTTCATTAAAAAACTTCTCAATATTAGCCGTCCCATAATGTTTTTTCAGGCAATCATAAATCAAGTTTTCTAATAATTTACGTATTAAGATATACATCGATGTGAAAAATCCAAATTTATAAGTATTATTAATTTCCATTATAACATCTCTATAAATATCACTACCAAAATCAATTTCTTCCAGTATTTTATCATACTTAAGCGAAATTCCTTTAAATTTATCTTTAAAAATTATTTTTTTATTGCATAAGTCGTAAAATCCTTGTACAATTCCTTTAATTTCCAGAAAAGTATTGAATCTAAAAATATCATACTTATTTCTTTTAATCTCGATATCTTTAATAAATTTTGAATCTTCTCCATCGAATTCTAATATAATATGCTTTGCTTTTGCTATTAATTGAGCAGCTAATGCTGGATCTGATACTAAACCATAATCCCTTCTTACTGAATCTAATCTTGATACGATTCCTCCCAGTTCTTTAATTAAGATATCTTCTCTAGAATCTCCCAATTTTTTTAACACCATATATAAATATTTTTGTCCCAATATTTATTAAATATATTGAAAATATAACTCTATCCTATAACACTCCTTAAATTGCTTTCAAAAGATTAAATAAACATAGAATAAGAGATTTTTTAAGGAGTGACGGTTATCAGGTCATTAAATTGTAATCCAAAGTTTTTATTAGATACTCTTCACCTGTAGCCCCATTTATTACGAAGGCGAGTCTATTAGGAACTTGGGTTATCA
>SOKP01000263.1 GCA_004375715.1 Promethearchaeota archaeon
TACAACTTTTATGTTCCATTTATATTTTCATTCCGATTATAATACTTATGAAAGCAATGGTATATACAAAATACGGGGGTCCGGAGGTTTTTCATCTCAAGGAGGTAGAAAAACCTACTCCCAAGGAAAATGAAATACTGGTAAAAGTATATGCGACAACAGTAAATGCCGCGGTGAAGAATAGTCGAAGAGGTATACACCCAGATTCCAAATTTTTTACTCTCGCGTTACGACTATTTATGGGTATCAGAAAGCCAAGAAAACCTATACTAGGGTATGAGTTAGCCGGGGAAATTGAAGCAGTAGGCAAAGATGTAAAACTATTTAAGAAAGGTGACCAAGTTTTTGGTAGTACCACCGGGTTGAAGAATGGTGCTTATGCTGAGTACGTATGTCTGCCAGAAGAATGGAAGGCGGGGATGGTAGCAATAAAACCGACCAACATGACCTTTGAGGAGGCTGCTGCTGTTATTACTGGAGCAACTACAGCGTTGTGTTTTCTTAGAAAAGGAAAGATCCAGAGCGGACAAAAAGTTCTTATCTATGGAGCTTCTGGAAGTAATGGTACCTTTGCTGTACAGCTTGCCAAGTACTTTGGGGCAGAAGTTACCGGAGTATGCAGTACCACAAATTTAGAATTAGTTAAATCTTTGGGAGCTGATAATGTAATTGACTACACCAAAGAGGATTTTGCAGAAAGAGGAGAGCTTTATGATCTCATTTTTGATGCCGTTGGAAAAAGCTCGGCTTCACATTGTAAGAAGGTTTTAGCTCCAAACGGGAACTTTGTGACAGTTAAAAAGGGATACTTTAAGGAAACGAATGAACTTTTAATTTTCCTCAAAGAACTTATTGAGGAGGGAAAGCTAAAATCAGCCATAGATAGAAGTTATCCTTTGGAAAAGATGGTCGAAGCTCATATTTATGTTGATAAAGGTCACAAAAAGGGAAATGTAGTAATTACAATAGAGGACGTGATATAAATATGATCGATGTGAAGATAATACTTTCATTCATATGGGTAGCTTTAATGTTATGTTATTTGTTAGGTGATGTGATGAGAATATTTGCTGGGGATTTTGAACCAGGAAAATTAGAAGGTAAGCCAATGTCTCATAAAGTGTACTTTGGATTTACAATAATAATGGTGATACCTATTGTTATGGTTGTCCTGTCCTTGATATTGGATTATCCTTTGAATAGCTGGGTAAACATCATAGTTGCCATTTTCTTTTTTGGTTTTAATCTCATTGGAATGAAGGGTTATAAGTCTTATGATATATTTTTGCTTATTGTTAGTTTTGTGTTTAATGGGCTGACTGTTTGGTATGCATTGACTCGATTATTGTTATAATGATTACACTCATTATTAACCAAGTCATCAATTTATATAGAATGCATTCTAATAAGGAATATATAAAGGAATACTCATGAAAGCGATTGTATACACAAAATATGGCCCTCCCGATGTTCTTGAGTTAAAAGAGGTAGAAAAACCCACTCCCAAGGACAATGAGTATTGGTAAAAGTTCATGCGTCAACCTTAAATGCTGCTGATTTGGATTTTCTGACAGGTAAGATTCAATTTTCTCGAAAACCAAAATTTCAAATACTTGGATCTGACATAGCTGGGGTTATTGAAGAGATTGGCGGAAATGTAAAGGAGTTTCAGCTTGGTGATGAAATATTCGTGGACTTATCCCGGTACGGTTTTAGCGCTTTTGCTGAGTATGCATGTGTTCCTGAAAATGCATTAAGCCTGAAACCAGCCAGTATGACATTCGAAGAAGCAGCGACCCTACCTCAAGCGGGAATCCTCGCCCTGCAGGGTCTTCGCGATAAAAGACAAATTCAGCCAGGAGAAAAGGTTTTGATTAATGGTGCGGGTGGTGGTGTGGGTACGTTTGCAGTGCAGATTGCCAAGTTATTTGGGGCTGAAGTGACTGGTGTGGACAGCACAGAAAAATTGGACATAGTGCACTCGATTGGTGCTGATCATGTCATTGATTACACTCAAGAAGATTTCATCAAAAGTGGGCAGAGCTATGACCTGATTCTTGATGTTGTGGTATCTCATTCGATTTCCGATTACAAGAGTGTTTTGAATCCCCAGGGAATTCTTCGAATGGTCGGAGGTTCTATGGGTAAAGTTTTCAAAGCTGCATTACTCGGACCATTGATTTCAAGGAATAAAAAAATGAGTATCGTGGTGTGGAAACCAAATAAAAAAGAAGATATGGTTTTTTTGGCAGAACTTCTTGAAGCCGGTAAAATAGTTCCTGTTATAGATAGATGTTACCCGTTAAGTGAGGTTGCTGAAGCTTTCCGGTATCTTGAAGAAGGACACCACCAAGGAAAAATAGTAATAACTGTGGAACATAATAACAAAACCTAACAAGGTAACTTTCCAGAACGATTTAAATAATAAAAGAAATGGAAGAAAAAATGAAGAACATCGCATTAAGTTCTGAAGAGCAATACAATGAATAATATTATTACCAAAAATAATTAATTATCATAGAAGTATTATGGATGAAACTGACTTTATCATTCTTAAAAAACTAATGGAAAACTCTCGCGTGCCGTATAGAGAATTAGCGGATATTACCGGTATGGCGGTAAGCTCTACTTATAAGCGAATAAATAAACTCGTAGACGATAAGGTTATCGAGGCTTTTACTGCCCGACCAAGTGCAATAGCATTAAAATATCTATCCGTTTTAATTTTTGGTACTTCTACAGCAAAATCATTTAATCTCGATTCCTACCATTTATGGACAATAAGCACCCACTGTTGATTTTTTTCAAAACAATAAAAACACTAAAATATAGATTGTACGAAACCATTATTAGGTTTGATATGCTTAATCACATTAAATTCGTTGTTAATTTTAATATAATTCTCTTTTTCATCAACATTTGGAAGAATTGAAAAGTTTCAATTTTAAACTATTTTTCCAAAATTGTAGCTATTTGAAACACTGGCTTAATTAGGAAAACTATTTAATCTATTAGCCATAATCTTAAATACACATAAACTTTGTTATAAATTGAACAAAATAGGTGATAACAATTACACAAAATAATAATACAACAATATATTACTTTTCAGGCACAGGAAACTCATTACATACAGCAAAATGTCTTAAAGAAAAACTTAATGATTGCGAACTTCTACCGATTGCGAGTCTAATAAAACAAGATTCTATAATCGCCACATCAGAAAAAGTTGGCTTTGTTTTTCCAGTGTATTCTTGGTCTCTTCCTAAAATTGTCTGTGATTTTATTGAGAAGATAGATTTAAGTAATGCAAAATATATATTTGCTGTTACTACTATGGGAGGTTTTTCCAAGCAGTATGTAACACCGATGCTGATTAAGTTATTGAAACCAAAAAACAAAGAGCTTGATGCTGCATATAATATAAGAATTTTTTCAAATAACATATGGGGATCAAAACGAATGAACCCCGTTGCTTCAAAAGAAAAAGGAGATAAGAGAATAAAGAATGGTGAATTAAAGTTAGAAAAAATTGCTGAAATAATTCGTAATAATCAGAAATGTAAAGTAAGGGAAAGCTCTATTTACCCAATGAAGGATTCGTATTTCTCTTTTATAAAAGAAGTAAATACTATGGATGAAAAGTACTATACCGATGAAAACTGTAATGGATGTGGAATCTGTCAACAAATCTGTCCCGTCGATAATATAAAACTCGTAAATGAAAAACCTGAGTGGCAGCATAGATGTCAAATGTGCACATCGTGCCTTCATTATTGTCCCCAAATAGCTATTCAATGGGGTGAATATACTCTAGGTAGGGCGAGATATAATCATCCAAAGATAATGATGAAGGAGCTAATCGCTCAGAATCCTATATAAAACAATCTTAGGAGGAATTCAAATGAGTAAATTAAAAGAATCGTTATCTGAATTAGTAGAAGAGGAATTGGAAGATTACGACAAACTATCGGTAGACGATCGTGTCATATCCGTTATTGTAATTTTGTTTTTCCCCTTGATTGCGTGCTATTTACTTGCTCATCAATTGTTCTCAACAGGATTTTTCACAGCATCATTCGGTCCGTTGGAGATGGTCTTGCTTTATGGAACTCCTATTTATTGGATTTTTACATGTACCGTTTTATTACTTGAATTCATAGACCTCTCTCGCGATGTAGATTCCTTTGGAGGGCTTGCGTTTGCCGCTATCGCCTTTGGCTGGCTCTCCGTGGTGTTTCCATTTGATTTTGTTTATTTCGCAGATGTGTTGCCGGAGCCCCTCCAATTTCTGGTACAGTGGATGTCCAACGACATTGCTCGAGTGCTTTTGGTGATAGGATTTATTGTGCATCTATTTTTGGCAATCCTTGCAGGGGTAATGCGCGTTAAGGTTCGCAAGGAACTCGCAAGCAGAAAAAAATAATTTCTTTAATTTTTTTATAGAAAAGGTGAATGAACATAAAACTCTGGATAATATATAAGGAAGGAATTGGATTCTCTAGGATTATTGCTGAGATGTTACAGGATCGCTTTGAAGATTACATTGATGTATCAGTGGGAAATGCTAATATGATTGATCCAGCTTTCTTAGTTGAAGAGAAGTTTGATTGCTTGATTATCGGAGATATTTATAACTGAGGCAATCCCTAGTCCGGAAATTCAAAATTGGTTGCTTAAATATAGAGAAATTTCAAATAAATTCGATCTTAAAGTTAAAGTTATTTCAGGTTTTTTTATTGTGCCATCTGATATTAAAGTTAAACCCCTCTGGATCGAAACTCTTCGAAAACATATAAAGGCTGAACTTATTTATCCACCAATACTTCGTTTAAAGCTAAATAAACTAGGTTTAGCATTGGAAAATAGAGCTCTTGATTTAGTTGAAGAATATTCAAACGATGTTATTGAATTTCTTATTAATAACAAAAAAAAGAATAAGGGGGGAGTTTATTGAAGTATGATGGGCATAACCAAGAAATTTTTAATATTTATATTAAAGAAGCACCATTCTATGAAAAAGCGATGATTAATAATGAGTGATTATAATAAATATTCGATTGATCTTGAGGTAAAA
>SOKP01000105.1 GCA_004375715.1 Promethearchaeota archaeon
GTTTTTTTTCTATTGAAGGCACTATTGAAAGTTTAATAACCTTAGCCGTTGAACAAGGAGATAACGAGCGTGCTCAAAAATATTTTCATCGTTTGGAACATATTTATAACCAGAAAAAAGGCGATGGAATTGAATTTGGTTACAAATTCGCAAAAGCCCTTATTTTAAAAACAAGTTCTCGAATCCGAGATAAAGCAAAAGCAGAAGAATTATTCAAAGAACTTATAGAAACTGATACTATATTTTTTGATCTTATTATAAAAGCTCATATCCATCTTTGTGACATACTTCTCATGGAATATCGTATTGATAATGATAGTGAGATTTTTGCCGAATTAAATAAATACATCACCAAATTATTAACTATCGCGGAGAAACAACATTCGTATTTTGTTTTTTGTGAAACCTTCATACTTCAGGCTAAATTAGCTTTACTAAATTTTGATATAAAATCGGCTCGACTGTTTTTGACTCAAGCACAGAAGATTGCAGAGTCCTATAGCATGAAACGCTTAGCAATGAAAATTTCCTTTGAGCATGATCAATTACTTAAACAATTAAACTTATGGGAGAAGTTAAAAGAATCAGGATCCTCTTTATCTGAACGCTGGAAACTCGCTGGTTTGAACGCGCAAATGGAGAATATGGTAAGAAAACGAATGATCACAGTTCCAGAGCTTTCAAATGAAGAACCTGTGCTTCTTTTAATTGTATCAGAGGGAGGTATACCATTTTTTTCACATTCATTTATAGAGGATAAATCGTTTGAATCTCATCTTTTTGGCGGTTTTCTCACCACTATTGATTATTTTATTAAGGAAATGTTTTCTGAGGGACTAGACCGCGCAATCTTCGGCGATTATACTCTTCTTATGAAATCCGTTCCGCCTTTTTTTATTTCTTATATATTTAAAGGCGATTCTTATTATGCTCTTAAAAAAGTAGATTATTTTATAGACCACATACAAGAAGAGGACGATATTTGGCAAAATTTACTTAACTCTCATCAAGTAAACAAGTCTATTCGCTTAAAAGATGTCCCTTTACTAGAATCCTTAATAACAGATATATTTATCGCTAAAAGTATAGTATCTAGTGAATTATAACTTTAAAATTCAAGAATTGCTGTCAAAATATTCATTTTACTAAACTTTTATATTAAACAATATCTAATTTTACATTAAAAAGATAATAAAAATTGATAAGTACATAAGAA
The DNA here is from genome assembly GCA_004375715.1 of Promethearchaeota archaeon. Taxonomy (GTDB): domain Archaea; phylum Asgardarchaeota; class Lokiarchaeia; order Sigyniarchaeales; family SOKP01; genus SOKP01. The sequence goes on from SOKP01000105.1 coordinate 1,217, forward strand.
ATCAATGACTAATTCTCAGGAATTTAACTTTAAGATATCTATTATAGGTGATGGAGGGGTCGGTAAGACGTCCTTAATTAAAAAATTCACCAAAGGAACTTTCGAGAGGGATTATAATCAAACAATAGGTGCCCAATTTTCAAGATATGATAGAGAAATTGATGGGGACTTAGTTAATTTAATATTCTGGGATATTGCTGGGCAAGATGATTTTAATTTTTTACATCCTTTATTTTATAGAGAAAGTAAGGGTTGTATTATTGTTTTTAGCCTCGAAGAAAATGATTTAGGTGAAGAAAGTTTTAATCATATTGAAAATTGGCATAATGAACTCAAGAAGTATTGTAGCGATATTCCTGTTGTATTGTTTGCCAATAAAGTTGATTTAATTGAGGAAGCCAATTTAATCAAACCGAACATTCAAGAAGTTATAAGAGAATCGAATTTTCTCGGATATTTCTTAACATCAGCAAAAACTGGGCAAGGAGTTCATGAGGCTTTCAATAAAATCATTGAAAAACTATATAATAAAAATAAAACTTCATCTTCAGAATTAAAAAAATAATTTTTTGGCCTAATGTATTAGTCTATTACACGATTACATTAATACCTACTATGAACAGTTAAGGACTTAAATCTTATTTTTCTCTATTTCCTATTTTATTATTTCCAATCACCAAAATACTTGCGTAAATACCATATAAGAACAACGATACCTATAAAACTTAAAACAAATGGGATTACATAATTAAATTCTTCGGTCAAATAACCTCCAATAATTCCTGTAGGCATAAATCCAATTCCTTTTAGAAAACCAGTAATCCCATATGATTCCGCTTTTCTAGTTTCATCTAAATCCGTTAATATCATCTGCGCTGAAGGAATGAATGTTGCACCATTAAGAGCAAATAGTACATTACCAACACTTAGTAGTGGGATTAATGATCCTTGAAACCCTAAGGACCAAAAAATAAATGCTAATATTAGAGTAAAATAACCACCTAAACCAAATAACTCACTTACAATTAAAGAACGCTTTTTTCCAATTTTATCTGCTAAGTGTCCTCCTGGAATTTGAAATATCATAATTGTAATACTTAACCATATAGATATGAAAGCCATCTGCTCATAGGTTAAATCATATTGAGCTCTCAAGCCTGCTCCATAAATAGAGAGCGAAATATTATAAATAAATAGGTCAAGCGTAAAAAAAATTATTACTGCTCTTTTCTTGGGTGTTTTAAAGATATCTTTCCACATACTCTGCTTTTTATTAATAATTTCCGTAGTAATCGCAGAATCTTTAGTTTTTTTTGATGTGGGGCTAGAAATCACGAAAATAATGAGGAGATAACTGCCTACACTTAATACCATAAAAAGAGCAAAGTAAACTCGTACATCATCGACAATATCAAGCATTACAAAAAAATCTCCACCAATATTACCAATAAACATGCTAAAAAACATCAAACCAAACAAAATCCCTTTCTTCGTTTTATCACTACTTGCCGAAATATACATATTATAACTAATCTCTCCAACCACTTCACTTAAATTAAAGAATATTATTCCTGCCACCAGAAATATAAAATTTTCTGCAAATAATAGGAAAGTCATTCCAATAAAAAATAAAGGTATATCAAGTAACCAAACCTTTTTACGGTTAAATTTATCAGATAATTTTCCCACCCAGGGTTTTGGAAAAAATATGATGATTCCTCCCAGAGTTACAAGTATACCTGTTATAAAGAGTGATCCTGTAATTTCCAGTAAATATGGCTGGAACACTAGAAAGAATGGTCTCGAGCTGAACCCATAAATTAAACCTATGAAAAATAAAGCCCACAGATTTCTTTTTTGAACTTTATCAATTTCCTCTGAATTACCTAATATATTCATTATTCTTTTCACCTCCTACCTTTTGCTAATTGTGGAACACTCTGTTAGCATCGATTAATACCCCAACATAATCTCCATGAAGATAAGAATAATAAATTTGTGTCCATAGCGATATTGTGATAGGGTAAGATGCATAGTTAAAAGTAATTTAAATTAAATTACTCACGCATAATATTTATCGCTATAAACTTATTGCATTTTGATTCACTATATAATTAAGGGCTTGGCTACTATTTAAGCTTTTCGACGTTTTTGTGTTATTGAAAAGATGGTTGTGCTTGAGTTTTACCACTAAAAAAGTTGATTTACCTCTATTTTTTCCATCAATATCAAACTAACCATTCAATATAGAATGAATCTTGAAATTCAATTTTATTTATCAGCGAAGTCGATGGCAATTGTACCAAACTCATCAAAAGAGACTCTTAAATATCGAGGTTCTCCTCTTCTACTTGTTAATTCTGTTTTATTTACTTAAAATATCTTTAATATCGTGCTTGTTGATAAAATTAGTATTATTCCTTGATACTCGAAATATTTAAATAATTCGAGTATTACTATATTAACATGACAATTAATACAGACACCATAATTTTGAAGATTGGATCTAAAGGAGAAATCTTTCCCCCAAAGATAATTCGAGAAAAACTTGGATTTAAACCGAACCAACCAATTATATTGTTCGTTCATCAAGATCAACTAATCGTGAGAAAATTATACTCCATAGAAGAGATATTGAATGTTCCCCCGAAAACTAAAATAAGCTATCATGCCTGGAAACAATTTAAAAAGGATTTCATTAAGGAATATGAATCATGAAGATTCTAATTGATACATCCTACTTTTTACCTCTTATCAAAATCGGGATTGAAACTATTCCCGACAAGCTCTTGATTGATCTTCTTTCCAAATCATCTAATGATTATTTTTACTCGACTTTAACCATTTTTGAACTCACGGCAAAAGGATTAAAAATATCATCTAAAACGAACGAAATAACTACCCAAGATATAAGGATCGGAATTGATGCCATTCAAATGAATGCACGACTTACAGGAATTTCGTTTACTGATAACCCCTTAATCATTGAATTAGCATCTCAATTAAAATTTATGCATAATGATACTATTGACTGCTTGATTTTCGCAACTGCTATTTGTACCTGTGATTGCGTTATTACAATGGATGAGGCCTTCTTCAATCAATTAAATAAATCCCCTACATTATTGAAAAAAGTGAGAGAAATCAATGACAACTTCAAATTTTGGTTTAATGACCTTTCAGGGGATTTCAAAGCCCTTAAATCAAATAGCTTATAAAAAAGAATGTGCTTATCTCGTGGAAAAAATCGCTTACCATGCTCTCTATTTTATTTCCATTTATCAAAATATTTGCATAAATACCATATAAGAATCTTTAATATTGTTTTTAATATAATTTTGAAATTGACGGTAATTACATTTATTTATATATCATATGATAATTATTCGATCTTTTCATTAGAGATCTCTTTTATGTTACCACATGAGACGAAAAAGGAAAGTACACAAATATCGTTTGGATATTAGAATTAAAACATAAAAATTGCTCCATTCTAACATATCCAGAGCATGCAATCCCACAACTATAATGACAATCTAAGGTCATTTTAACTAAAAAGGTATCATTTAATGCAATAGTAGGTGAACTAGTGGGAGCAAATGGGATTGGGGTAAAATTTAGATACCAATTTCCCGCCCAATTAGGTGTATACCTATTATAATAATAATCCCAAACACGATCAACGGTAAATATCTCTGTATGATTTGCATACTCTGCCTTAATAATATTATCATTATTGTAGGTTAGATATATCAAAGATTCATTCGTAACTTCCAGTGAATATATAAAATTAAACTGAGTACCTGGATATAAATGAAATTTCTTTTTCTCATTGTAAATTTTCCACTTTAACGATTCTATGAAATCTTTATCAATATAACAATAATAACAATCAGAATTATTTATTGGACCTTCCCCCCAGGAATCTCGATATTTACAGTACTTATCGTATTCGAATAATTCACTTTTTTCGATTAAGGTCTCCAAATTTTGGGTGTCTCCTTTATAATTTATTTTATAATAGATTCTGGTTAAAATTATGGAATTGTTATTAATTAATGAGAATGGTATGATTACCCCAATTATTATTGTTATTCCTAGTATTAAAGCAAGGATATGTACCCGTTTTCTTTTCATTTCTACTCTTTTCTCGATTTTTTGCCTTAAACATTGTAAGTACAAATGAATATTTATTTTTGATGTGGAAATTGTGGTTTTTTGTCTTTTTTTCCATGGTATTTTCATTGAAATAAGACGCTGAAGTTACCTTTTCTGCATTTAATTAAGTCATCTTATTGGGTTTAGCTAAAAAACTTCGGAAAAACAAAATTAAATGGTAATATATGAGATTTTAATTAGGAATAAATCTCTATTTAACCTTACAGGTAGAATTTCATAAAAGATTTTAATAATGATTCTAATCTGATATCATGAGTTTAATAATGAAGCTAGCTTTTTTGTTTTCTCCTTTTATTAGATTAATTAATTTGATTAAAAGGGTTGTATCTCGGTACATTAGACATTTTTACTCATTAAAGCCATCTAAAACAACTTTTAAATTAGGCTTATGGAATAATGAAGCAACTGTCCAAACTAAGTATGGTGTGGTCTCTGGTTTACCTGCAAAGAAATACTGGTGTTGGAAGGGAATCCCTTATGCAACTCCTCCAGTAAGATCACTTCGCTGGAAAACACCACTTGATCCTGTCCCATGGATCGGAAACCGCAAAACAAAAAAGTTTGGGAATTCTGCAGCACAAGTTATGCCTTTTTTAGGTCCAATTGGTTCAGAAGATTGTCTTTATCTTAATATTTGGCGTCCTAAAACTCCAGAGATAAATTTACCAGTATATTTTTATATTCATGGAGGAGGAAATTCAATTGGTTCATCTGCAGAGGTTGCTTATTATGGTAATGCGGTTGTTGAGAAATCTAACTTATTATATATCTCAGTAAATTACCGTCTTGGAGCAATGGGTTGGTTCTTACATCCTGCAGTGACAAGTAATGGTTCTCCTGAAGACAAAAGTGGTAATTATGGTACTCTTGATCTGATAAAAGCCTTGGAATGGGTACGAGATAATATAGAAGCATTTGGAGGGGATCTTAATAATGTTACAATCGCAGGGGAATCTGGTGGTGCCTTTAATGTTCTCTCACTTCTTATTTCTCCGACCGCAAAAGGACTCTTTCATCACGCTATTGCTGAAAGCGGATTATCTCTAATTTCTAATACTAATAAAGCAGAAGCTCAAAGTATCGATCTTCTTATTAACCTCCTCATTAAGGATCGTAAAGCAAAGAATCAAGTAGAAGCTAGACAAATCTTAGAGGAAATGTCGGGAAAAAAAGTTGAGGAGTATCTTCGGTTAAAATCAGCATTTAAAATTTTGAAACGCATACCCAAAATGGATTTTGGAATGGCTCAATGGCGGACTATTTTCACTGATGGTACAGTAATACCAAAAGAAGGTTATGATATATTATCAACTGGAGACTGGGCAAATAAAGTCTCGCTAATTATCGGCTGCACAAAAGATGAATTGAAGCTTTTTGGCAGCTTTAGAAAAGATCCTCCCAAGAATACAAGAAAGTATGATTTAGTTTGGAGTTATCGATCCCTTCTGTGGCGCGTGAGTGGTCTTGATTCCATAGTAACCAAAATGAATTCAAATACGAATGTCCCTATTTATGCTTACCGATTTGATTGGGGTAGCCCAGATAAAAATGGTATGAGTGTTCTGCCTAAAACGATGGGTCGAAACTTAGGTGCTCATCATGCAGCAGAAATTCCTTTCTTTTTAGGAATGGGTAAGAGTTCTATATTCATGCTGATCGGAAAAACGCACACTAAGCGTAATCGATTTGGTCGGGAAAAGTTGATAGACTTATCCATGAATTATCTTGCCAATTTTGCACGAACCGGAAATCCAAACGGAGAAGGTTTGCCTAATTGGTATCCTTGGAGTGATATTAAAGGAAAAGATAAAATTCTTGTCCTTGATGCTGATATTGATGATTTAAAGGTGTCCTATTTAAATGATATACTTACTGTGAAGAGCGTTATTGACCTCATTAATTCTGAACTTAGAGAGCCTGAATTAGGGACTATCCTCTCCTATCTTGATGAGTTGATACCATTTGGTGTAAAAGAATCTGAGTTATAAAAAAAATTCTTTCAAAGGAATTTTCATTGAAATCAGACGCTGAATTTACCTTTCCAGATGGTTCTAAAAAAACTCGTAATCGATTAGTGTATTTTAAAAAATTATTATTAGAATAAGCAATATATGGCTTTTCTAGAGATTTATTTCACTCTGGCTTTAATCGTGTTCCTAATTACTATTCCATTTTACATTTCACGAATAAGGGAATTCAGATCGGTTAAATCTCAATATTCTATCCTAATTCTTTTTTTCATCATTATTTAAATATTCTTTTTTCCATACCTTTACCATACACATGAAAGACGAACGAAAAATCATCATCCGAGATAAACGACTCAGAAAAATTAGAAACAACCTAAGACAAATTCTAATCCTAGCAGTTTGGGATGAAGACGAGATTTTAGAGCACTATGCCAGTTTATACCCTCCACCCTTAGACTTGCCACCCGAAGAACTAGCAGAAATGCACTACCTCGAAGGAACATGGCATAAACTCACAAGCCTGAGAAAAAGATCTATTTGTCAGTGCGCTTGTTGTTCAAATCAAGAGAACGATATGATTTACATCGAAATTCATGATGAGTGGTATTGTGTAGAATGTCATGATAACGATCGAATATGGTACCCTGCACATGGAAGTGCAGAAAATAAATGGCAACACGATTATATTAATATGTATTATGAAATGAAAGAAAAATTTGAAAAGAAGTATTCAAGCAAAGAGAAAAAGATTTCTAAGAAATAGCTCTGCCAGATTTGCGAAAGGAGCTATAGATTTTAAACTCTCCTGCCGCGATGCCCACCCTTACGTCTACAGTGGTCATGGGATTTAGGAGTTACTTCTTCTATTCGTCCAACTCGGAGTCCCGAGCGAGCGAGTGCACGTATACATGCTTGAGCCCCTGGACCGGGAGTTTGACTTTTATTGCCGCCGGGTGCTCGAACCTTGATGTGAATGCCTCGTACGCCTTTATCTTTTAACCCATTGGCTACACGGAAGCCACATTGCATGGCTGCGTAGGGATTAGATTCATCTCGGTCAGCCTTGACGACCATACCACCTGTGCATTTAGCGAACGTTTCAGCACCGCTTAAATCTGTAGCGGTAACAATTGTGTTGTTGTAACTGCTAAAGATGTGAACGATTGCCCATTTATCTTCTACTTTTTTGCTCATGATTGATACCTATTAGGTAGATTCTTTAACTACGGGGAGTGGACTGCTAGGAGCGTATCCTATCATATCTTCTTCTGCTTTTTTAACAATATAAGAAGGTGCGTTAATTTTTTTGCCAGCTACTTGAATGTGGCCGTGAACAACGAATTGTCGTGCTTCATAGATAGTTTTGGCGTACCCTTTCTCAAAAACAAGTGTTTGTAGTCTTCTTCTTAGTAGGTCTTCGACGGTGAGTAATAATACATCTTCGAATCGAGCGTCGGAACCTAAAACTCCGAGTTTAACTAACTTATTGATTAAAGTTTGCTGAACTTCAGCAGCTCTTTCTTGAGACATAGTTCTGGACTTTCTCGCCAGACTCCGCCAATTACCAAGTGTGGTACGCATTTTCCAAAATTCACGTTTGTTTCTAAGACCGAATCTTCCTAGAAACTCGAGTTCTTCGGCTTGTCTTTCTTTTTCAAAGGGTCGTTTAGGTTTTTTAAATTTTTTCTTTAACCTTCTTGGATCTCCGATTTCTATTCACCTTACTTTTGACTTTTCAATTTTTTTCTTATAACACCAACGACTAATCCGTGTCTTCCAGTGCTTTTAGTTCTTTGACCTCGAACTTTTAGGCCTTGGTGGTGTCGAACGCCTTTATAACTTCTAATGCGTTTCATTCTATCGATATCCCGTCTTACCGATAATTCGAGTCGATTTCCGATTATGTGTAAGTCCTCCCCGGTAACTAGGTCTTTTTTACGATTTACCATCCAAGCTGGGATGCCGTTCGTAATTGGATCTACTATTATTTCTTCAATTCTATTTAGATCCTTTTCGGGAATGGCACCAATCCTTAGATTAACATCGATTTTTGCGACCATTACGATCGCTTGAGCGAATCTCATTCCAATTCCTCTTATTTGAGTTAATCCATATTCTATTTTTGCGTTTCCATCAACTTGAGAACGAAGTTTACGAAAAAACACTTTTTCCCGAAAGTTGCTTGGTCTAGTAGTTAAACTCATTTTAACGATATTACGTTTCTTATTCTTATAATTCTTAATATGAAATTTAATATTAATTTTTTGGTTTAGAACTAAAGAAGGTTTGTTTGAGAAAAGAGAGAGGAATTTTATTACTTAATATCGAGGGAATCTTAGATTTTCTTCTTTTTTTTTAGCGATATGCTTCTTACATTTATTTCTTTTCGATGTTGCAACTCGTTCAAGGAGTGGTAATCCTGGTTTAACTTCAGAAAGTTCTTTTGATTCAATTAAATCGTTTTCAATAAGTTTGTTATAGAGTTCCTTTCCAACTTCAGTTCTAATGAGAACAGTATTCCACCCCGAAGGTGACCCTATAGAACCAATTGAAATATCAGCAGATTCAGAAGTTAGGTCAAAGCATACTTCGCAATCTTCTCGAGCTAAATGCCCAATCTCTTTAATCGGTATGGTTAATTCGTCATTGTTTTTAGTATACACAAAGAACTTCCCTTTATTTATATCCGTTTTCCTTACATCACTGACATCAACATTTAGAAGTTCGCAAATCTTAAGCAGGGATTCGTAAGAGAATGATTCCATACAAAAAATACCGATGCGATATTTTATTTGATTTAATGCGGGAATGTTAATGTTGTAGATATCTGATTTGAGTAAAGCTTGCATCATGCAAGGAACCCCAACCACCGCTAAGTTAGCTTTTCTCTTATTAAGTTCACTTAAACATTTTAAATTGGGGTTGTTTACATATTTAGTTCCTGTGGTTCGAAGAATGTCTTCTTTATTCTCTAGGATAATTGGTTCAGGTCTCCACGGAGTTTTGCTCATTTTAGCACCTAATGCTATATCAATAATTTTAGCGTCAAATAAGTAATGCAAACAGGTGCTTGTTATTCCTCCGTCTTGGCAAGATTTAGCAATTTCGTCAATTTTTGTTCTTGCTGAGTAAGCTTCTAAATAGTGTCCTACTTTAGAATAGGTTTTAATCTCCGAGGTTCCTTCTTGAACCATGTTTAAAACACTTACAGGTAAGTAAGTACGTGGACAAACATAATAACAGAGCCCACATCTTATACATTTTTCCTCGTCTATTTTACCGAAGCCATTTAAAACATCTATACAATTTACAGGGCAAATACCAACGCATAAACCACATCCGGAGCAGTTATTTGTTTCAAAAATAGTTTCGACGGGTTCATAAATTGATTTTATTTTTGAAGGATTAACATCAAAGCTTTTTATGTCAAAATCCTTAAAAGTAGTTAAAGGGGGAGTGTTCTCATCTCCTTCAACTTCGTCGTAGATTTCGTTTACTGCAATCAGATTTTCATTTTTCAATAACTCTAATAAACTCAGTGTTTTACTGATTTCTATAGAATTTTCATTTGAAAATTTGTTCAATGCCTTAAGATCGTTAGATTTTTGACGAGAAAGAAAAGAGTAAAGCTTATATTTAATAAGTTCTTCATCAAACATTTTGAATAAGATCGTATCGTATTGTTCCTCGTTGTAGACGCCAGTATCCAGTATTTCTTGTTTGGCGTCGATTAACACGCGGATCCTATACGAATCTACGGTGACGGCTATATCTTTTAAGCCTTCCTTTGTAATTTTAAGCTTAGAACTCATTTTATTTAAACTTTGGTTGTTTTAATTAATACTTAATTACCGAATACTCTCGCAAGGAGTCAGTTACCTCCTAACTAAGTTTTTTTAGAAGGATCATTCTCATTCGGATTAATTTTTTATTTTGGTAGAGGAGGAAGTTTTTCAACTTTGCTCGTAATATCTTCTACGGATTTAATGAATTTTTCAACTTCCGCTGCCGAGCAAAAATACTGTTGAATTCTTTCTTCAGCTAGACCTAGATGGTTGAACAATCTTTTTAAAAATTTAACGTGATTGTAAGTATTCATGTTTCCATTTCCAAATTCGCATTCTCCTTCTTTTCAAGAAATGATAGCTACTCCATCAGCTCCATTTAAGAAACTCTCCATAATTAGATGGATTCCTATTCTTCCCGTACACCTTACTCGTATTAAATGGAAATTAGTGGAATAAGATTTTCTCGTAGTACCAGTTAAATCGGCTGCTGAATAACCTCATTTTTCGCATCCAAAAGCTATTATTTTTCTCTCATTTGTACTTTCCGTCATTAATTATAGCACCCTAATTTTTTAATTTGCAATTTTTATTGATTTTTTTTGACTAATGTCTAATTCACCAGTTCCGATTCCTTTGATTTCAGCTTCAAATTGACGATCTCGATAGTATTTGAGATCAATCGCTCTTGCTGGGCAGGACGATATACATACTCCGCATCCTTTACATTTCAATTCATCAACTTGAGCAATTTTATTATCATTTATGCTGATTGCCTTGTATTCGCATACCTTTTCACATCTATGACATCCTGAACATAAAGTCTCATCTATTTCAGCTATGATTAATTCTTGGATAATAGTTTTATGAGAAAGTAAAGCAGCAGCTTTGCTAGCAGCAGCTAGGGCTGTAGAAACGGAATATGGGATATTTTTTGGTCCGGCTGCGCATCCACAAATATAAATCCCAATGTTTTTTGTTTCTTGCGGCTTCAAACAACCATGAATTTCAGATAGAAATCCGTTTGGACCTTTTCCTAAACCTAAAACTTCAATAGCTTCCATAGTCCCTTTTGAAGGGTTCATTCCAGTAGATAATACTACCATATCAGCTTTAATCTTAGTAAGTTCCCCTGTTAAAGAGGAATAAGCGCGTACCATTAAATTATGATCATCATCCTCGGTTAACTCACCAACTTTTCCCCGTATCATTCTAACATCAGCTTCTCTAATTTTCCTGTAATATTCCTCGTTACCCTTATCAGTAGTCCTAATGTCAATATAGTATATTATAACATCCATTTCTGGATACTCTTGTTTTAGCAATTGGGCATTTTTAAGAGCAACACTGCAGCACACAAATGAGCAATAAGGATTCGCTTTTAGCGATCTAGAACCAACGCATTGTATCATCACAACAGTTTTTGGTGTTTTTCCATCAGACACTCTATAAATATGTCCCCCTGTTGGACCTATTGGGCTAAGCATACTCTCTAATTCGATCTGAGTGATTATATTTGGGTAAATGCCATAATTGTATTCATTTGTCTCTATAATTGGGTATTCATCGTATCCTGTAGCAACGATAACAGCCCCTACTTTAACTTCAACAATTTCGGGTTCTTGTTCAAATTCTATTGCTTCTGCAGGACAAATTCGTTCTCAATTTTTACAATCTATGCACACACTTTTATCCATAACAGCATATTTTGGGACTGCTTGAGGAAATGGGATAAAAATTGCACCTCTTTCACCAATCCCACTATAAAATTCATTAGGGACATTTATAGGGCATTTTGTAGTACACAAGCCGCATCCGGTACACAATTTTTCGTTCACATACCTTGGATTTTTGCGTATTGTAACGTTGTAATCTCCAGTGATACCGCTAAATTTGATAATATCGCTGTAGGTGAAAAGTTCGATATTAGGATGTTTTGAAGCGTTAACCATAATGGGGGCAAGAACTCATATACCGCAATCATCTGTAGGGTAGATCCTATCTAATTGGGCCATCTTACCTCCAACTGTTGGTTGTTTTTCAACTAAATAGACTTGTATCCCGTGGTCTGCTAAATCTAAAGCAGCGTTCATACCAGCAATTCCCGCTCCTATTACTAATGCCGCTCTTTCTACAGATATCTCCTTGTAAGGGACGCTTTCTAATTCCCGAGCTCTATTTATACCAGCACGAACTAATCGTTTTGCTTTTTCGGTTGCGTTTTTATTATCACCTTGATGAACAAACGAGCAGTGCTCTCTAAGGTTTACCATTTCAAAGAAGTAAGGGCTTAAACCTGCGTCCTGTAAAACCGCACGGTAAGTAGGCTCGTGAATCTTAGGAGTGCAGGCTGCTACAACTATTCGATTCAGGTCAAGCTCTAGAATGTCATTTTTGATTGTTTGTTGTCCAGGATCGCTACAAGTGAAATTGTTCGTCCTAGCGATAACTACATTAGGTAACGGTTCAACAAAATCTCTAACTGCATCACAATCAAGGTGAGCTCCAATATTTACACCTCATCTACACACATAAACTCCTATTCTTATCTTGTCAGTGGTCTGTATCTCAGACAATTTAATCACCTTTAGTTAAAACATCACCCAAATAAATAGCATTTAGTTCTTTTTTTAAATTTAATAAAACTTTATTGTGTTTGGAAATTATTTAATTAATTTATTTCTTCTGGTTAAGCTGATAAATTCTAATCAATTTTGTCATGCCTTAAACAATGTTTAGTTACAAATTTATGAATTTTAATTCAAGATTCTAATCACATTAAGTTTTTTATGGATTTTTCATTGAGTCTAATTATGGTGGAGCAAGAAGAAAACAAAAAAGAAGAATTCGCTCGAGAATTTATGACCGAGGAAGGTCTGAAAGGTAAAGCAAGGAGAATAAAAATCATGACCATTATCGATAAAGTAGGATACGATAAAGCAAAAATAAAAGTTGCTTATCTCCGGTCAACTATAACTGAAAGAATTCACCATGATTAATTCATTTATTTTTTAACACGCAATGATTATTTGCATAAATTAATTTAATGATTGTTTATAATAGAACTTAGAAATTTTATATTATAATGAGATTGGACTTTGAGAGACATAGAAGATTTTAGAGCTAATATAGATGCTGTTATCGAAACTGAAAAAAAAAGATTTAAAAATCCACAAAATGCCGAGAAAGTTTTAGAATTCGATTTGTTGTGGAGGAATGTACTCCAAGAAATTCAAGATTTAAGAAGGCAAAGAAACGATCTCTCTAACGAAATAAGTCAGTTCAAAAAATCGGGTGAACCGGAAAAAGCTAATAGTGCTATCGAAAAATCAAAACAAATTAAAGAAACAATTGAGACACTTGAAAAGAAAAAGATAGAGTACCTTGAGGAACGAGATAAATTTAGATATATAGTCGGAAACGACTTGCATAAATCCGTTCCAATTGGAGAAACAGAAGAAAGTAACGTAATTATCAGGGAATATGGTGAGATACCCTTATTTGGCTTTAAACCATCCTCGCATGTTAACATTATTCGTGATATAAATGGAGCTGACACAAAGAAAGCTTCTGAGGTAGTAGGATCTCGATTTTATTACTTGAAAGGTGACATTGTTTTACTTAATTTAGCCCTCCTTAGATTTGCTTTAGATAAATTAATTAGCAAAGGGTATGAACCCTTATGGACACCTTTTTTTATAAAACATGAAATAATGAAGGCTGCAGCAGAATTAGCAGATTTTGAGAATCAGTTATATAAAATCCATGATGAGGATCTCTATTTGATTGCAACTTCAGAACAAACTCTAGCAGCATATCATTACGATGAAATTATTGATCGTGAAAGATTACCCCTTAAATATGCTGGGATTTCCTCTTGTTTTCGACGGGAAGCAGGTTCACATGGTAAAGATACACTGGGTATATTTCGAGTGCATCAGTTTGAAAAGGTTGAACAATACATTTTTTGTAAGCCTGAAAACTCCTGGGACTTGTTTGATGAACTAATATCGAATGCAGAAGAAATTTATAAAGAGTTAGAAATTCCATATCGAATTGTTAACATCGCATCTGGTGAATTAAACGACAACGCTGCCAAAAAATATGATCTAGAAGCGTGGTTCCCCTCATCTGGTAAATTTCGAGAATTAGTTTCCTGTAGTAATTGTTTAGATTATCAAGCACGAAAATTAAAAGTACGAATAGGCAAAGTGGGCTCCACTCAAAAAAAAGAAACAGCTCACACGCTTAATTGCACTGCGATTGCTACAGAACGTACAATTTGTTGCATTTTAGAAAATTACCAAAACAAAGATGGGACAATTTCTGTACCTCGAACCCTTCAAAAATATATGAATGGGAAAAAAATATTAAACTCATAAATTAAAATTGATCAAACATGATTGAAGTTTCATTAGAAGAATTTGAAGTTTTTTACAAAGAACAGCTCGAATCACAATTTTTTAAGGTAAAAAAAGCGGTTAAAAAGTTATTATCTGATATCAACACAAGCTTGCTTGAAATTAAGGTGTGTACAGATCATTTCATAGACGCTGGAGAAGGCAATATAGATGATAAAGCTCTTAAATCATTACACCTATTTTCTGATAAAATAAGAAAGGAAATCGAGGAAGTTGGAGTACCCGAAGAAGATATCACATACGATGCTATGTATAATCTCTTAAGCTCAATTAAAAAATTGTTTACTAATATCAACGACATAGCAAAAAAATCGATCCCTAAGTTTCAAAAAGAGCTACAGGCTGAAATTAAGGAATTAAGTTATATCACTCGCAAATTAGGTAGCAAGCAAAAGGGTTTAGACGAATTTCTAAGAAAAAAATATACGGATGTAAAAGATGCTGAATATCTATTGAAAAAATTACCGAAATTGTTTGCTCTAAAAGAAAATATTGAAAACGCTAAATCTGACTTAGATGGGTTTGAAAAAGAGTTAGAAGAGCGACAATCGGAGCAAGAAAATTTAACAGAAGCTCTCAAAAAAATCGAAAAAAATGAGCTTTTTAAAAAACAAGATCAGCTAGATGCTAAGCTAGCTCGTTTAAGAATGAATATTAACAATCAGTTTGGATTTAAAAAAGCTTTAAAAAAGTTGAAATTTGAACTAGAAAAAGATACAATGCATATTCCAAATATCAACATCTATTTCTTAAAAGACTTTTTAAAGAACCCAATTAATACATTAGTTAAGGAAAGTAGAGATCTACCTAAGTTTTCAGCATTACTCATCCAATTACGGCATATACTAGAAGATAATAAACTTAACCTTAAATCTGATGTAAAAGATAAAACTATCCACCAGATTAACACTATTTTCGACGAGAAAACCATTCAAAATGAAATTGACAACATAAAAACACTCCGCTCTGAAATTGATGATATTAAGAATAAGATAGAACATGAAGGACTAGCAGTTAAGAGAGACGAAATTAAAAATAAGATTTCATTGAATACCGTTAAATTAGAGCATTTAGAGAATGATCTCGATAGAAAAAACAAGGATTATTTAAGATATTTATCTTCTCTTAAAAATGAAAGAGAAGAGATTCAAAAGTCAATAAAAGATCATATAAATCAGGAAGTCAAATTAAATATTACGTTTAACTTCTAATAATAATACTTCACTTTGTTTTGCTAATCAGCTTCCGTAATTTCTAAGCTCTTTTTTCCTTTTCTTTTCTTTTCTTTTCATGTAAGCCTCTTTCCAATTGGTACCCTAAAACTTCGTCTAGAATAGCTTTCAAATGCTTTCCTCGATATGATAGCTATTTTTTCTTCGTAATCTTAAATTCTCTGTTATTCTTTAAACTTCTTTTCTGTAGCACTAATTTCAAATTATGTTTTAAAAATTTAAAGGTCTCAGTTTCAGTTAAGTCGAAAATTTTAAGATACTCGAATCCTAACAATAAATCTTGTTTAATATCAATATCGAATCCTGCCCGAAAAGAATCATAGACTGATATCTTTAAGTTCCGACTTTGAGCATCTTTTAATAATGCAACAAACGAAGGAATGTTTGGGTCTGAAAAGTAGGTAGGGAGAATGTCGGGGGGATTTCTTCCGAATATAGAGATTCCTGCTGAGTGAATTGCGGGGCAAACTACAAGCTGGTTTAATTTCATTAAATTACTGATTTCCATCAAATTCTTTTCGGATAATAATATTACATCCAAAAAAGTAAAAATAGTACTAACCGCATCATACTCTTTAATTGCAATATTGTTCAAGTCATTGATTACTAAATCAAACGATTTGCGAGGATGTGTGAGCTTTTCTTTAACTCCAATTAATCCAAACTCTTCTGCTAACTCTAAAATCTCTTCGTTATGGCAATACACTATCTTATTGTCAAAACTATCAACATTCTGGACTTTTTTTGCCAAGTCTTTAAACATGGCTATAGTTAAGTCCTTGAGTAATCCTTTGGGAAAACAATCTCTAAGACGAGATTTTGTCCTTGATAAGGGAGCAATAGGAATTAAAAGAATACTCATTATGAAATTTAGGTAAAGTTATAATATAAAATATACCAAAATTAGTATTTTAAAAAATTACTTTAAATTATTTAAAATTTGAATAGATAGACTTTCAAAAGCCAAATCAACGTTTTCATTAAGTTTGGCAGAAGTTTCAAAGTATTGGACACCTAATTTCTCTACTTCTGCTTCAATTAGCGATTTGTCTACATTTCTATCTAAGTCTTTTTTGTTTCCAACTAAAACGTATGGCACATCCCCGCTTAACTCTTTTAATTTAGTTAACCAAAAATTTATGTCATTGAAGGTCGATAAATCGTTTAAATTAAAAACAATCATAGCTCCAACAGCTTGAACAAAATAGTATTCAGTGCTATATAGTTTATCATGCTGCCCACCAAGATCCCAAAAGTACAACTTAAATCCCTTTTCCTTAATATCCTGCTTCA
>SOKP01000151.1 GCA_004375715.1 Promethearchaeota archaeon
GTTTATGGGGACTTTGTTTTGCGCCTCCCCCATATGGGTGGCTTGCAGCGTTCATAGCAACTCCACGCACCGACGGCCATTTCTTTGCTTTAGAGCGGTAAGCATAGTGTGCGTTTCCAGCTTTCAGGAAAGGTTTATCTGTTCTACCTCCACCTGCAACTACTCCTACGGTGCAAAGGCACTTTTCATTAAACCATTTTGTTTTTTTTGACCGAAATAGCACTTCAACATTTTTCCCAGATTTGTTTCTTACGATCGCAGAAACCCCGGATGCTCTCGCGAATTTGCCCAAATCTCCTGGAGTTCCCTCAATATTAAATACAAGCGTTCCTATTGGCAAATTTTTAACTGGTAGAATATTTCCAACTTTTACTTCTTGGTCGTATCCCGTTTTTGATTGGTAAAATTCTTGTCCTTCATATATTCCTTCTGGAGGTAACCATAAACTTTTTTCCCCATCTTCGTACCTTATTCTTGCTACTGGAGCCCCTCTACCTGGAGCGTGAACGAATTCTATCACTTTAAATTTAAACAATTTTTCATCTTTCTTGAAGGGGCGATACCTTACCTTTCCTACATGTCGGTGACTTGGAGATCGAGCCCATAAATGGCCGTATCCTTTTCTTTGAGCTAATATACGCTTTCCCATAAAGATCACTTACTATATCGAATTAGTAATATCTAATTAATAAAAGTTTAAATTTTTTATTATTTTGCATAGCAATTATAGATGTGTGAGAAAAAACTATTGTTTTTTTAAAAAGGTTTTACTCTTTAATAGTCTATCTATATTGTAATTAAAAGCGATTGGTAGTTCCCGATCTATGAACTCTCCAGCGATATTTGTTAATAGTAGATTTTTAATCTCATTTGGATCTTGAGTTTGACCAAGAACCCAACCAAGTTTAACGTAACCGACCTCGGGTAAAATATTCTTTCCAGGAATAACACCAAGATTTTGTAACTCTCTCCCAGTGGAATATACATCCATTCCAACGAATCCATGTAAGGTTTGAGTGGTCATAAGTATAGTAATTCCTTCCTGGATTGCTCTTTTAATAGACTCATGAGTATATGTGCTAATATGACCTAGTCCCGTCCCTGCTAATACTATGCCTTTATAGCCCTTATCGATATAAAAATCAATTAATTCACTTTCCATACCAGGGTAAGAGTAGACTAGTGCGGTCTTCTTCTCAAATTTTGTCTTTAATATAATTTCTCGATTTGATCTCTTCTTATAGTCTAAACTAAACATCTTGATTTTTCTGTTTTGGATCATGCCTAATGGAACTTGATCGATAGTACGGAATGCCTCTCTGACAGATGAATGCATTTTTCTGACGAGTGTACCCCTATGGATTAATCCATAATCATGTGAAGAGGATCCTAACATAGTGACCAAAACTTCCGAAATATCTGAACTTGCTACAACAGCAGCGTTGATCAAGTTAAGAGCAGCATCAGAAGATGGCCGATCGGAGCTTCTCTGACTTCCTGTAATTACTACTGGAATAGATAAATTCTCAAGCATGAAAGCTAAAGCAGCACTTGTAAAGCTCATGGTGTCGGTTCCGTGTCCTATTAAGATTCCGTCGATTCCAGCATCTGCGGCGCTTTTAACCTTTTTTGCTAGTTCTTGCCAATATTCTGGTTTCATATTTTCCGATAAAATCTCAAAAGCAATCTCACATTCAAGGTTACAAATTTCTGCTAATTCTGGGACGGCACTAAACAATTCTCCAGGAGTGAAGGAAGGAATAACGGCACCCGTAGTATAATCAAGCCTTGATGCCACTGTTCCTCCTGTACCCAGAAGTTTGATGTTTGGTAAATTTTTATTTTTTGGGAATTTTTTTTCTGGAATTTTATAGTTCGCCTCTTTTTTACCTGTTTTTTTAATCTCTGTTACATCGTTTATATTAATCCCAACATTATAATTATTTTTTAACTTTATTTCGATAAAATTTGGAGCAGAATACTCATTTCTTGGTAAAATTATTCCTTGTAAAGTCGTTTTTTTTGTTTTTAATTCGACGATATCCCAAATCTGAATATTATTCTTTTCTAGGTATTTTCTCGCTTTTTCTTTGTATCCTTTTAACGAATCACTCATCTACTTCAACTCCTTTAATTTTAAACTTAATTTATTCTTCACTTCTCTTGAAATTATTGCTCCATCAATTTTCCCCCTCACTTTTTTCATCACTTCTCCCATGAGAGGTCCAATAGACCTCATACCTTTTTGTTTAACAATATCGATGTTAGTATCTATTACATCATCGATTATTTTAGATAATTCTTCCAAACTTATACTTTCAAGCTTTAATCGTTCTTTTATTTCGATAATTGTAAGTTCGGGATGATCAGCTTTCATTATCATAATTTCTTCAATTGCTTCTTTGCTAATCTCTTTATTTTTTAAATACGTAAAAATCTCTTCGAAATCAGATTCCTTAATATTATCGATATCTTTGCCTTCACGTCGAAGAGCTGTAGTAGTATTTAGAATCTTGTTTATTATAATAGATGGATTATCTGAATAAATTTTAATTAATTTTTTGAAGAGATTTAATTTTCCAGTGAAAAACAACTGTTTTACCGATGATTCTTCAATGTGATAGGAGTTAACATATTCTTTTATTACATTCCAAGGATAATCGGGTAGATTAGCATTAATTTCGTTAATTTCATTGATATCATTCATAATTGCCCTAGAGTCCGTGTCAGGATACAATCTCGCACCACCATGTAATTCTCGTAAAAATTCAGTATTGCCATTTTCTAAAGCTTTCCTAGTTTCTGGAGGAACTCCTTTAAACGCTTGCTTCACTCGTTCAACCACAGTGGTTATTGCTTTAGAGACTTCTTCTTCTGTTCCTAAAACCAATACAAAACAATCCTCTTCCTTTGAATTAAGTTTAGATTTTATTGTTTTAACATCGTTTTCGGAAAATTTATATTTTGCAAGATCTTCATCTGAATGGATTATTCCATTCAATCCAGTTAGAGATTTAACTTTACTACTTACTTCTGTTCCAAATCGATAATCTTTAATTAATAATTTTCCAAAAATGTCTTTAAATCCTATTAAATTTATACCGTAAAGCTTCTTACCAGTGGCGATCTCTTTAGAGACGAAATTAGAGCTCGAATTAGAGAAAAATTCTGTCAAATCTGAATGTGTATTATGTACATCTCGTTGAGTTAATTTTCTTGTTTCTAATTCTTCTTTTACATTTAGAAGTCCAATTTGACGTGATATCTCGTGGTTTATAAGGGTTGGTATCCATTCTAACTTCTGAACGCCTTTAATTTCAATTCTCGTCCCTTTTTTTATACTAACATTGATATCTTGTCGAATTGAACCAAGAACTTTCTTCACATTGGTCGACCATAATAATAATCCTAAACGCTCAGCACACTCTCTACATTCATCAGGGTTATTTATATCTGGCTTAGTAGTGATTTCAACTAAAGGAATTCCTAACCGATCTAAGCGGAAATAATTAGTTTTGTTTACAGTTTTTATTTTCCTTGCTGAATCTTCTTCTAAGCTTAAAATCTCTATTCTCACTTTCTTTCCAGTCTGTAACGTAATAAATCCATCTGTTCCAAGGATCATTGTTCTTTGAAACCCAGAAGGGACACTTCCGTCGAGATAATTCTTCCTGCAGACATGCATTTCTTCGATAATATTGGAATTTAAAAGCAGAGCAATTTTTAAAGCGATTTTTCTCGCCTCAGTATTGCACGAAAAAGGAGGAGTTTCGTCTAATTCATACGTACAAATCTCATCATTATAACACTGGTATTCAATATTTATATTCTTCTCATATTCAGTAAGCATTGCTTTATCAAAGGTTCCCATCTCGCCTAAAACGGGTCTCATTAATCGTTTTATGGTGAAATCAGGTTCTTTTTTACCTAGAAGTTTACTTGGGCATCTACAAAATAGTTTCTTCTTAGTGTTTAGTTGTTGATGGATTTCCAAGCCGCACTTCATTCCTAATTCTTCATAATCAAAATCGTACATATTAGATCATTTGAGATTTATATCGTTCTACTATGAACTGTTTAATTCATTTTATAATTTTAATATATTGTATGGAAAATCTAAAATTTAGTTCATTAAGATAAGAAATCAAGTTTATTTTTATAATCTTTATGCAGTTGATAAAATGCTTATTTTCCATAGTAAGACTTTAGTGATGCAATACTTTAGAATTTAGAGTAGCAATATCGCGCTTTGATGTCATCTTGAACAGCTCTTGGTAATTCTGTATACCTAGCACTGTAACCTGATACTCTAACCATCAAATCTTTGTATATATCGGGGTACTCTTGAGCTTCGTTAAGAGTCTCTATAGAGATTGAGTTAAATTGTAGATGAGAACCATTTAATTTTACATATGTTCTTAATATTGATTCGAAAATCTTTCCACGGTCTAATAATACCATATTTGGATCAATGTTAAGAGTACATGCCACACCATTTGTAAGAAGGGAGTGGTTGATTTTTGTTATGCTATTGATAGCGGCAGTAATTCCTTTTTCACCCGTGAATCCAGGAGCAATATCCCTATTTAACGGTTTTCCCTTTTTTCTGCCAGATGGAAGTGCTCCCGTGAATATGCCAAAACCAACATGAGTCGTCATTGCATGAATCCCCACCCGATAATCACCTCCCCGGGCATTTTTTAACCCCTTTACAGATTGAGCAAGTATTTCGATAGCTTTCTTAGCGTAAACATCTGCGTTATCATCATCACTTCCATATTTTGGACACTTATAAATAAGATAGCTCTGGATTTCCTTACTCCCTCTAAAATTATTCTTTAATGCATTGATTAAATCTTCCATTTTTATTTTTTTCTCTTTAAAAACAGCCCAATTTATAGCAGCTATTGAATCCACTACATCTGAAAAGCCTGTCACATGAATACCTGAAAAATTATATTTAGCTGAGCCTTCATTTACATCAATTCCTTTCTCAAAACTTCCTTTAATACAAAGTGACATCAACGGGGTTG
>SOKP01000133.1 GCA_004375715.1 Promethearchaeota archaeon
GGTTGTTGAGCTATTAATTCTTCATTCACCATTTTAAATCAATTATATTTATATTTATTTCAATTTAAAACTTAATATTTAAGCTTTAAAGATGGTAATTCACCTCTGGCAAAAAGTATAGCAGGCTTTTAGATATCTGATTTAAAATAATGTGCTGGAACCCCAACTTCAGTTATTCCACCATCAATAGGGAAATTATGTCCTGTTATAAAATCCGATAAATTAGATGCTAAAAATAGGAGAACATTCACTACATCTTCAACTGTTCCTAATCTGTTTAAAGGAGTTTTAACCTGTCCCTCATCCATTATCATTTTAACAATGTCTTCCCTATTATCGTAGATAGCAGTTATATGATATCCTGGAGATATTGAATTAACTGTAATTTTTGGAGCAAGACTTTGAGCCAACATCTGAACCATAGCAATGATTCCAACCTTACTAATAGAATAAACTGGAGTTTTATTATCAACTTTCATTCCCGCTATTGATGCTGTATGAATGACTTTTCCTGCTATTGGTTCAAAAGTTTGTTTTTTCATTTTTTTTGAAACTGATTTAGACACTAACCATTGCCCTTTCAAATTTATGTTCAAAATTCTGTCCCAATCTTTTTCTTTTGTTCTTAACAAGTCAGCTCCATAAGGATATCCGACACCTGCATTATTAAATAATACAAAAACATTATCTAATTCTTGAAAGGCTTGTTTTGCCATCGCTTCTACTTGGTCTGATTTTGAAACATCGCAAACTATTGGAATAACTTTTTGATTCGTCTCTTTTTCAATATTTTTGCTAACTTCCTCCAACCTCTCTTCGTTTATATCAATTAAAACTAAGTCTGCCCCTAATTTAGCAAATGCACTAGCGACCCCTTTTCCAAAACCGCTGGCACCTCCAGTTATTAAAACACCCTTCCCGTCTAAAAATTTTTCATTCATATTATTTCATCTTTTTAATTTGTTTTATATGTTTTATTTTGTCTTTCCTTCCTATATATTTTTAATTCTAAGTATTTTAGTTAAAATTAAAATAAAATGAAAAAGACAATCAAAGGTATTTTTAATAACCCGTGCAGGGTAGTCCTCAAGCATCTAGATTTTTTACGCTTGAATCATTCTATTATTATTTTTATAATTAATTTGGTAAATAAGTATCAATCGCGTTTAGAATATCTTGAATTTTAGGTCTATCTGTTTTAGTACCGATATAACGCCACACGATTTTACCATTTCGATCTATTAGGTAAGTTGAAGGGATTGCGAGCTCGCTTTTAATCGTATCGTAATCTATTGGTATTCCATAAACATTATAATCTTTTGAAATCTTTGCGTGTTCGTCCGCAATAATCGAAAATTTATAGTTTTCTTTGTCGGCAAGCCGTTTTAAAGGTCTTGCTCTATCTGTTGCGATTGATACAAGTTTTACATTTCTCATTTCAATTTCAGAAATATTACTATTTAGTTTAGAGAGTTGTTCCTTTCAATAGTGTCACCAAGCACCTCTGAAAAAATCGATTAATAATCCGCGATATTCCTGAAGAACATCTGTTAAGTTGATTTTTTTTCCATGGATATCAACAGTATCAATCATTGGTGCCATGCTTCCTGTCTTTAAACCTTTTTCAGAATTTGAGACAGTCATTATACAGTAAAGAAAAATGCTTTGAATTTAAAAAAAATTCTGATGAATTATAAAACTTACTCAATAAGAAAAAAAACAAGAGGCAAAAATTTATTTATATAGCTCATTTTAAGATTTAATATAGACAACTCAAGTGATTAAAAAAATGGTAGACAAAGTTATTCCTTATCTTATTAATGTGGGGGAGGTTATTCCAACTCGTTCTAAAGCTACATTATTAGATGAGATGGCAATGGCATTAAATGAATGCATAAACATTTATGGAAAAACTATTAAGAAGCTAGGAAAAATTAATAGAATATCACTATGTTTTTGGCCCGTTCGTTTAATTCCTTTAAGCGATACTCGTGCCTGTGTTTGTTCATACTTACTAAATAAACAAGAAAAATTAAGTGTTGGTAAATTCTCACAAACACCGCCCAATCCCGACAGTATTATTCAAGGGGCAGATCCCACTTCTTTTTTGAATAGCTTGCAATCGTATAATGCTACATACTTAAAAAAACCAAAAAATTATAAGAGAGGTACGGTCATTCAAGAAGCTCTATTCAATTCTACTGAGGTTGATTATTTTAAAAACTTTTTCTTGAATCAATACAATGTTAGTTCATTTAGCGAACCATATTTTCTTTTGGAAGGAGGTCCAATACCAAAAAGCATTAACCAAGCAAAAATTGTCCCAGAAGTATTTGAGTTCATTTCACAAACGGATGTTAAAATGTTAGCTAATTTTGGTCAAACTATTATAAAATTATGCGATAGATGGATCCAGAGAGGTGCTCAAGAAACAGACAAATTAAGAACAAAGAAAGTTGACACCAGCGAAGAAGAAAAGCAACTAGTTGTAATTACGAGAGAACTCGAAACTGAAAAAAATCGAAAAATAGAAGCTACGCCAGAGGAATTAGTTAAAAGTGGAAAATATAAGATTAGTGATAAAACTGGTGATCTTTATAATAACCTTAGTGCTTCTAAAAATTCCGTTGATCGGCTTAAGAATGCTATCAATAAAAACGATTTATTTGAAGTGGAAGAAGCATTGAAGGATTTAAACATGAAATACAAGGATTTAGGGAACACAATTGGTCGATATCAAACTGAAATTACTCAAATAAAGAAGAACATTCAACGAGAATTAAATGATTTAGAAAGATCAAAGCAACAGCGAATAAGAGAGCTCGAAAGGAAAAAATCTGAGATTGAAAGTAGAATTCAAGAAAAACATAGCGAGCTTAGCGGTGATCTAAGTTCCGCCGAAGATACTGTAGCAAGAATCAAACAAGAAAAACAATCGTGCCTGGATAATATCGATAGAATCAGGGATATAGAGATGACTAGCGTGCAGAAATTTTTCAACACTTATTCTATCGAAATTAGAACTAAAGATGTTGTGGTAGGAGTGCCCATGTTCGTTTTTTATTTTATAGATCCGAATACACGACGAACAACTGAAAGGGCTCCCGTGTTACCTATACTAATCGAAAATGGAAAGATTCACCGAACAAAAGTGACCGATTCATTTAGAAGTAAATTACGGAATCTCATGAATAAGGATAATGCAATGATAAATTTAGTTGACAATGGAGGAGAAACGGGGAATTTAATGGAGATTAAAAACATCGATTCTAAACTCGAGGATGCGATTAATGATTTACGAATAAGGAAAGTTTTAAGTAAGAAAGAAGCTGAAAGAGATAAAGATATTATATATAATCTAGTATGGTAATTTGATCTACTCTCTTTTTTTTTATTATATTTTCATCAATTTACACATCAATTAAACTTCCATATAGTTCATCTTTTGACCGCAGCATTCTGGAATTGGTTGATAACCACATTCTTTCGATTGGCAACAACATAACATATAATTATCTTTGACCATCATAGATTGCTCGCAACATACTGGTACATCAGTTTCATTTCCACAAATGTCACATTTTAATTTTGGTATTATTATCAACTCCTATCATAAATTTCCTATCTTTCAGATAATATTTAGAATAGAAAAAAGCTTGTTTTATTTAATATAAATAACTCGAATGACTCCATTTTAAAAAAAAGGTAATGTTTCTTGAAAGATTGTGTTTTATTAGAACGAGTAACATTATTGAATTTCATTTAAAAAGATTCAATAAGTATGTTTCTTACTAATTCTCATTATTGAAATGGATGGAAATGTATCTTGGCAAATAAATTACATCTAGATCACTCTAATAGATTATATAAAGAGGCGTTAGAACTAATCCCTGGCGCTATTTTAGGAATAAGGCGACCTTACAACTTTGTTGAGGGCGAATATCCTATATTTTTTGAGTCCGCTAAGGGAGGAAAAGTTATTGATGTTGATGGAAACGAGTATCTCGACATGCTTTGTGGATATGGACCGATTATTATAGGGCATAGGGAAGAAGAAATTGATAATGCGGTGATCGATCAAATAAGAAATAAAGGTTTTTGCATGTCATTAACCCAACAAATACAGAACAAATTGGCAAAGAAATTAAGAGAGTTAATACCATGCTGTGAGAAGATGGTTTTTGTTAAAACAGGTTCTGATGCTACTACGATTGGTGTTCGCGTTGCTCGTGGATATACAAAACGAACGAAAATATTACGTTGCGGTTATCATGGTTGGCATTCTTGGTGCGTCGAAGGTAAAGGTGGTATTCCCGAAAAACTCTACGAAGATGTCCATGAATTTGAATATAATAATCTTGATAAAGTAACTAAAATGATGCGAGATTATGGCAACGAAGTAGCTGCTATAATTATCACCCCTATTAACCATCCTGGCGCTCATGAACTAGAAATGCCAAAACCTGGTTTTTTAGAAGGACTCCGTGAATTAGCAGATAAATATAGCTCAATTTTAATATATGATGAAATCCGCACAGGTTTTAGAGTCAATCTGGGGGGTGCTCAAAAAGAGTTAGGCGTAATACCCGATCTTGGTGCTTTCGGTAAGGCTATGGCTAACGGGTATCCTGTTAGCTTCCTTGGAGGTAAAAAAGAGATAATGGATACATTAATCGAAGATGTTTTTCTAAGTTCGACCTTCTTTCCAAATAGTTTACCACAAGTAGCTGCTCTTAAAACCATAGAAATTATGCAGAGGGACGATGTTTTAGGCAATATACGCAAAAAAGGTGAGAAATTTACTAAAAATATCACAGAAATTATTGAAGAAAGTGGGGTTCCTTGTACATTTTCAGGAGGACCATGGATGCCATATATAACTTTTGACCCCGACCCTAACCACTTATATCGGAAACTAAGGGAAGAGTTCTATAGACAATTGATTCGACGAAAAATTTTCCTTCAACCATATCATCACGGTTATATCTGTTATAGGCACACAGATGAAGATTTAGATAA
>SOKP01000027.1 GCA_004375715.1 Promethearchaeota archaeon
CTTTGAATAAACTCTTTAGAACCATCTAAAACAATAATAACTGACTCCAAAAAGTCCATTTTCTTTTGATCTTTTGAAAATTCTTTCATCTTCTCTCTTGCTTTTTGAATTAAGCCGTTAAATCCCGCTTTTAAAACGTTATGATGTCCTGGGAAGAAATGCCCCGTTCCGTTAGTTATGTTTGTATCCACGATATACGGTAGATTTAGCATGAGATCTGTTAATTCAGGACTTAAATAAGAGTCAAATCGGGATTTGGTAGTCTCTTCTTCGTTTTTCCAATATGGTATAATTTCGTCGATGATGAATTGTTTATCGTCATCTGAAAGTAATAGCCGTTGAGTTTCTCGATTGTTGTAGAGGTTTATATCTTGCTCAATTGTATCGACGCGTACTTCAGGATATAAGGGCGTTCCAACAAATTTAGTACAACGATTTCCAACGATGAATTCATCTTCCCGTATTTTTATCGTCATATTCCTCAATAAATGATACATAGCTTTTGCAAACCTAATGTTTTGAGGTTCATTCTTTGTAGCTTTATACGACTCAGTGATAAGTTTTGCTCTTTCTATACAGAGTTCATGTGGTTGGGAAACAACTTCTTTTTTCATTCTTAAAATGCGTTCGTTATAATCAGGTGGAGAAATTTGCTCTACTTGCATTAAAAATCAACAAAATTCGTAATTACTAGTGTCGAAAAAACACTTTGTATTAAATTTTAATATAATTATAAAACTAAATAAAACTTGTTATGATCGAATATTTCATACCTTAATTCAGTATCAAAACTTCGTTGATTAATCCTCTTTTCTGAGAATTGCTATTTATATTTCGTTTAGCTCTCAATGTAACAATTTTAAAATCTTGATATAAATCTAGTATGAATTCGGAATAGGAATTACTCAGCATTAGATTACACCCTCTCTTATTAAGTTCCTTAAACACTTCAAATAATTTTATTTGCGAAGTTTTGTCAAAACTATTTTTAGTATAACTCGTAAATAAAGCAGTGTCAGAAAGTGGAAAATAAGGTGGGTCAAAGTATATAAAATCATCTTTTTTTGCGAAATCTAAGCAGATTTCGAAAGAACCCCGAAATATTTCAACCTTCTTTAAAGCTTGACATACATTTCTTAAATTTGTCTCGTCGCATATTTTTGGATTTTTATGCCTCCCAAAAGGAACATTAAAGAGACCTTTACTGTTAACGCGGTATAATCCGTTGTATCCGGTTTTATTTAAATAAATTGAACGTGAAGCTTTCTCAACATCTGATAGTTTAGCAAATTTTTTAAAATCTCGGTCGAGAGCTCGAATTTCATAATAGTAATTCTTTTCGTATTTATGTTTCTTTAGAGATTTTATTAAATTTTCTACATCTTCTTTTATAACCTTGTAGCAATTTATTAAATCAGGATTATTGTCTGATATAATTGAATTTTCAGGAAGTAAATGGAAAAAAACAGCTCCACCACCAATAAAGGGCTCAATATATTTATTATAATTATTAGGAAAAAATTTTTCCATTTGTGAAATTAGTTGCCTTTTACCGCCAGCCCACTTTACAAAGGGATATGATCGAGTTTTTTGCGTCAAATTTCTAACAAAATATCAAAATTTATACTATATAAAAATATAGATTAAAAATTAATAATTACTATACACATCAATTAAACTAGTAGATTTTTACGATGATTGATAAACAAAGATTTGAGGAATTATTCAAGGAACGACTCATCAAGGACATTTCTGAAGAACAAATAGATATTGTCTTAACAGGGCAGTATGGAAAGGCTTTAGAATTACTTAGAGATGCGGAAGCAACGGGCTTATTTCCTGCCCTGGTAGGTCCTCCTGGGGTTGGAAAAACAATTCTGTGTCGATATTTTGCGCAGTTGAGAGCAAAAGAAAATAAAAACAAGAATTTTAATTGGTTAACACTTGACGAATCAATAAAACCAAGCCATTTTATTGGTAGTTTCGATCCAGCAATTACCCTCAAAAAAGGGTTTGTTTTAGAAGCGTTCAATCCCGGACCCCTTTTGAGAGCTATGTTAGAGGGTGGGACGTTTTTAGCAAACGAGATTAATAGAGCTACCGAATATTCCCAAAACACGTTATTAGAACCATTAGAGGAAGCATCTATCAGCATCCCTCACCTCGGAAGAATAAAAGCCGATAAAGATTTCTTTTTTATTTCTGCGATGAACCCAGAAGAATTATCTGGAACCCATCGATTATCTGAGGCATTGAAGGATAGAATTAAAGTATGGATCAAATTAACATATCCAGACAAGGCGACTGAGCTCGAAATTATCAGAATAAATTTACCAGAACATTTTGAAATTGAAGAATCAGAATTAGAACTAATTTATTCCATAATAAATGAAACAAGAAAAAATAAGATAGATATCGAGGTACCGGCCTCCATTAGAGCCGGCATTGCTATTGCTAAACTTGTAGGCCGCAGACGTTCATTAGAGAAAAGAGGGGCGCTAAAAGAAAAGGCGTCAATATATGAATATCTTTCAGAAGTTACTCAACATGTTTTATTAGGTTCCATCAAACCAAAACCGGGTATAAAAGTGGAACGTATAATCGACAATATCATACACAAAACTTTAGGTTCGTAGGAGGTATTTAATAATTTTATGGGCATTTTTCCAGAAAATCCTTGTGAATTTGCTGTTGATTTCATACGTAAGATGAGAAGACATCGTGATATCGTTCAGATACCAAGTTCTCGACAAGTTCTCTCTATCCCTAAATTAATTTTATCAAGATATTATCGTAAAGGCGTGGTGACTGCAAATGATTACATAGAAATAAGCGCAGTGACTTCTTTTCCAGATAATCAAGAAATAGCAAAAAATATAGCTTTTAAGATTCTCTTTCCTAATTATAAAAAAGATATAATGGATTCATTCTTTCAAGAAGAGGATAACTTAGAGGGTGAATTTGGTGAAGAACTAGAAGATTCTGATATATTAACTGAACTTGATAGGCTTCAAGAAATGATTGATGAAATCGAAACGACTAAATTACTAGATACGAATAAAATTCAAAAACTAGAGGAATTTTTAGAAGAATTAAACGCTAAACGAGAAGAAGAGCCTTATAAATCTGCTTTAAATTTTTTTAATGATGACTCAGAATTATATAAAGAAGAAATTTCTTCTTTAGAAGAGTTGATACAGGAAGCACAAAAAAGGTTAGAACAAAAAATTAACTCATTGAGTCCAGAAGATTTACAAGCTGGTTCTAATTTAGGTTTAAACGAATTGATTCAGCAAAAATCCATACGAGAATGGGAAAAACTCGCAAGTAAGGCTCTCACTGATCAAAACATCTTAGAAGATTTAAAGAGGTTAATTAATGCGAATAAATTTGACGATCTTTTAAAATCTATAAAATTTATTGGGGAAACATCAGACAATCAAAGTATATTGGACCAGATAAAACAGGTTAAAAATCAACTACAAAACCAAATTAATAATTTAGATCAATTATTTAACGCAGCGAAAACATTAGGTGAAACACCTAAATTTGATCAAGATAAAATCCTAAATAATTCCTTAAAACAGTCTTCTTTTGAGCATAATTTCAATCTAGCCGACTCATTAGATCAGTATTTTGGAACCAATTTAAGAGAAGCGTTACTTAATAAGCTCGATCAGCAATCTTTAAATTCTCAAATGAATCTATCATTAGAATCCCTAACAAAAAATGCCTTAGCAAATAAAGCGTGGAACAATTTATTTAACCAAGCTCTTAAAAATGCTATAAAGGAGGCAAACAATCAAAACATCAATTTCGAAGCTCTAAAATCGCTCTCACATCAGATACAGCAATTAATGAATAGCTGTCCAAATATTCAATGTAGTCAGAAAATATCCCAAAAATTGCCCGATTTAATTTCTCAAACATTAGAGGCTTGTAATACGCCAGATCAATTAAAAAATGCAACTGAATTCTTAAGGAAAATTGGTTTAAGCCCTAACACTGATGACATTAAAAGAATTGGAGAACAATTAGGCATGTCAGAAGCGGATATATCTGAACTTGTGGAACCTAACTATCAATTGCTAAAAAAAATGGTTGAAGAAAAATTAGCCGATTTTCAAAGGATTAGCAATATGATTAACCAGCTACAAGATCAACTAAATAAAGAAAGGATCAAAGAATTACTAAGCAGCGCATTAGCTAACGATAACCGTGATGCTTTAGCTGCTATCGGTCATTACAACATGAGCGAGGCATTAAAAGGAGCACAACAAATTGCTGGTAAAGAAGGCCAGGATAAAGTAATCTCTTGTTTATCTGCCGGAAGTGGCGAAAACCTCCTTAAACAATGGTTTATTCATCGGAGTAGTTTACCTGAAAAAGTTAAAGGTAAAGTAAAAGAATTAGCAAAAAAAATGTTAATTGATTTAGGTGTCTACTATTCCAGGGCACGATTAGGTAGCGCAACAACGGGTACAATACCGATTAATATTGTAAGGCCCTATTCAATTGGGGATGATTTTGAGAATATTGATTTGGAAGAAACAATTTTTAACCTTTTAGAAAAAGGCAAAAAATTAGATCACATCAATTACGACGATTTTTACGTTTACGAGACTGCGAAGGGATTGCGTTCGTTTTGTTTTGAACTCGATATCAGTGGTTCTATGACGGGGGAGAAACTTGCATATATGGCTATTTGTGTGACGATGTTAGTATATGGCATGAGAAAAGACGAAATTGGCGTTGCTTTTTTCGAGTCAGATACGCATGTATTAAAGAAATTGTCGGAAAAAATAGATTTGGAAAAATTAGCAGATGATTTACTTACGGTTTCTGCTAAGGGAGGTACTCGGCTTCAGAGTGCTTTAGAGTGGGCAAACAAACAATTTAAAGAACATTCTAGCTCTCGCGAAAAATTAAATGTTCTATTTACTGATGCAGAAATTTACGATATTCAACAAGCTAACGAAGAATTAAGAAAATTTCGTTCTCTAAATGTAGATTTCGTTTTAATTTCTCCAGAATCCTCCTATAATTTAAAAGAAGCACAAAAAATGGTAAAAATAGCAGGAGGACAACTTTTGACCATTAAAGATTGGAACGAGTTTCCCAAACTTATCTCAGAGATTATTAAATCGAGATTTTAAAACCATGACTAAAAAATCCATATCTGAAATAATATCTGAAAGATTCGGAGTCGAAAAGTATAAAGAGTCAGTTAAGTTCCCAATAAATAAAATTAATATAATCTCGTTGAAAGAAAATCCAATAGAGATAAGAGCAATCATTTTTGATGAGGAACGCGAGTATCATCTCATTATCGATGAGAGGAGAAATGAAATCTTTCATGATTGTGATGTCTTTTTTTCAGGAATGGATATCGATAATAAGGCGTGTCCTCACTTACTTACTCTTCTATTGATGGTAGAACCGTCAATTTCAAAAAATATCTTAAGCAATATTAATAATTTCAACTTTACATCTGAAGACTATAGCTCTAAGAAAAAAAGTAAAAACTATTTAGAATTAGCCAATACTTCCATTGAAAGTAATAATTGTATCGAAGGTTTGAATTATCTCAATAAAGCTATTTTTAAAAACAAGGATTGTGAGCCTATAATTGAAAAATATCTAAAGACCGCTATAGAAAACAATCTATTCTTAGAACTCTTTGAATTTCTCCAATCAGCCTATAGCAGCGATTTAGGTTTATACCTTAACGCTTATGATAATATTATCGAAGATGGCTTCAGATCGTTTTTGAAATCAGTTTCGATATATACTTTTTATGATCTGCTTCGAATTATTGAATTTATTGATAAAATTTTAGATTACTATGAATTTAAAAAAGAATCATTTGTCGTTTCTTTAATTTCTATCTTAGTTAAGATGGCAAACTCCAACCAATTTAACAAGAAATATTTTTCATTCTATTTTATTAAGAAAAAATACAAAATTCTAGCGGACCTTAATCCGGTATTTAAAGATATTATCACATCAGAAGATTACGATGCTTTTAAATACAAACTGTTGAAATATTTTTTAGAGGAAATTGATAACTTTATTGTATTAGACATTTTAAAGTTGATGAAAAAGCAATTCGATGTATTCGAAATTCCGAAAAAACAGTATTACGAAGAATATAAAATTTATAAAAATGAAACAAGAGAATTAGAAAAGAAAGTCTATTTAAAGAAATTTGCTTTTTTAAGGTATTTTAAGGAGAAATTTAACATAAAAAAAACAAAAATAGATTTTCGGAAAAAACGTAATGCTTATGAAGTTAATCACGATAAAGAAAACCTTAAAAACCCGGCTTACAATTATGTAATAAACCATCTAGGGTTCTACGGTGTAAATAAATCCATAATTAAACCTTCAGAAATAGGTTTAAATTATTTAATATTTGAGGAATTATTTTTAGACGATTTACATAATTATCACGATATTCTCTACTATAAAACAAAGTTTTGGGGTGAAGTAAATAAATATGAAATTAATCCTGTTGATGTTTTTTCATTGTTAAGTAAACCTACAGAGTATAACTATGATATTGATCAAAGATACTCGAGTATAGATGATCTTACAATAATTGAATGGGATTTAGCGAGCAAACCAGATCAAGGTAGTTTAGTCAATGCCTACGGTGTGCGAATCGTTATACCTGATCAAAACACAGCTCTTTTTCATGATATAAGACCATTTGACTTATCTTTCTGTCAGAAAAATCCTATCAAAATTGAGGGAAATATAGTTAGAACAAATATTGTTAGAACAATAAACATTATAACAAAATGTTCTTTCAAAGATGCTATAAGCAGCATAGAAAAGGGTATGAGTTTTATCGAAGGTTATTACCCGTTGTCTTTAGTTTCATCTGTTCTCGAGAAAAAAATCAGTCCCTTCGAAGCATATGAGAAAGTTTTAAATAATACTAATCGGTCGTTTATACCGAATTATGCGAAATTCGCGAAAGCTTTCAGAAAATTCCTATTTCGCTTTATTAATAAAGAAAAAGAATACATTTACGATATCTTAAAAAAAAACCCGAGAGAACATGCAAATCAATTTATAATCTTATTAAATTTAACAACTGAACTTTCAGGATTAGATTTTCCTTATCCTGAGATATTTCACGAGTTACTCATTGAAGAGAGTGATTTACTTGAATTTAGAAAAAAACTAATGAAAAAAATACATTCGAGTATAAAAGATATCCTTAAGTTAAGGGAAATTGGAGCAACTATGGTATTCAATCTTAAAAAAATGCGACACACGCCCTTTGTTAAGTACTCCAATGAAATTCTAAAGATAAGAAAGGAAGAATTTGAACGATCAAAAGTTTCTCGTGATACTGAGGATGGCAAGTTGTCGTATCAGATTTCTGAGTTAATAAAAACCTATTATGGGAGTCAATTATTGGAAATATTAAAAATAGAAATGAAGACTGCTATTAACCAAGAAATTTTTAACAAAATTTTAAATTACGCTAAAAAATTAAATCTAAAGCTAAATGTGGTTGATAGATTGTCCTAGCTGTAATTTCCCATATACACCATCGTAGCCAGGAATAAACCAATAATTTCCCGATTTTATTTTATTAATTACTTCACGCAATTCATAAGGAATTGGATAAAAATCGGTGTTATTTTCCCAAATGTTAAATTCACCATTGGTTGCTTCAACAATATTTCGATATAGAGCCACATTTTTATTGTCATATTCAGATCCTCCATTAACGATCGATATTAAATGTAGTAGTGGAATTATGTATTGAAAGTTTTCTTTCATCGGTATCTCTGAATCTTTTAATTCATAAACTCGAGATAAGACTCCTTTCGTTAAAGTGTTCCCGCACACAGGGCAATAAATAACATTTCGTTTAGGACTGCAAAAATACGAATCATTCGAACGATGACGGCTAGAACGGTGTCCATCGTAATAATACTTACCCTCTGATGGATTAAATTCGTATGTTTTTATGATTCTATCATCTCTAATTGATTTAATTATTTCTTGATAAGTTACCCTGTTTAAATCTAAAACCGTCGCTTCTCTTCCTAACCGATAAAAATTTAGAGAGTGACTATCAGAGTTTGATATTATAGAAAGGTTATTTAATTCCAAAATACCTCTTATCATGGTAGGATCAGCGCTTAGCCCCGTCTCTACAGCGTGTACGAAATTAATTCCATCACCTAATGCTTCCTTTAACGAATCAAATTGTAAATTATTTCCCAGAATACCATAAAATGGAGTAAATATATGAGCTGGGATGACTTCAATCATCTTGTCAAAAGATTCCAGATTAACAATGAATTTTTCTGGTGAAATGTTTAGTTTTGGTCTCCCATCTTTATTTAAGTTGCCGAAACTAGCTAAAAACTCTGAAACATCTTTTAACTTATCAGAGTTTGGAAATAATACAATAAAATGCGCTTTTTTAAGGGTAGAATTTTGTTTCCATAACAATTCGACTTCTGATTGTAGAACAAACTTAACCTGAGGTATACTTGGAAAAGTCAACAAACCGTCTGAATCTTCTTCTAAATGTAGATTTATCTCCCTTATCCATAGGGGGTGGAAGCAATCTCCCGTTCCAACAATATCAATTCCTTTTAATCTACAATTTTGTGCTAATTTCCGTACATTTATTAGATTGCTAGTTCCTCCCGAATATCGACTGTGAATATGAAGGTCGCATATTTTCTCCATTAAACTCAGAATATGATGTAAAGATCTTAGAGATGAATATTAATTAAAATATTTAATTTCCACATTTAGTTTTTTGAAAGGCAATAAATGACAGATTCTTGGTACTAAAATTAGAAATAAAATATAAAATAATTAAAAACTCTTCTACCAAACATCTTAATCAATAAAAATTTCACTCAAATTACAAAATGAGTCAATAAAATGCAATATTTTTAAATTAAACATATTTTTTTATAATAGTATAATTTAATAATAATCGCAGAACCATGGTAAACGAATTCATGAAACACCCCTCAAAAGATATTATCGAAAGCAAGGGAACAATATTAAAAGGGAAAACTGTATGTATGTGTTTAACTGGCTCGGTAGCATGTATTAATTCGCCTATGATTGCCAGAGAGTTAATGCGTTTAGGTGCTGAAGTAATTGTTACAATGTCAAAAGCTGCTACTGAATTAATAAATCCTTCTTTAATGCATTGGGCAACGGGAAATCCCGTCATAACAAAGTTAACTGGAGCTGTTGAGCATGTATTTTTAGCTGGTGATAGACCAAATCATTTCGGAAAAGCAGATATAATATTAGTTTCTCCAGCAACAGCAAATACTATTTCTAAAATCGCAAATGGAATTGATGACACAACAGTTACCACAGTAGTTTCAACCGCATTTGGATCATCTATACCAATTGTAATAGTTCCAGCTATGCATGCGAGTATGTTTCATCCTATTATTGAGAGAAACATCGCTAGATTGAAAGAATGTGGTATAAATGTATTAGGTCCACGATTATCTGAAGGAAAGGCTAAAATTGCAAAAGTGGAGGACATAATTGATAAAGTAATAGACCTTTTGATTACCACAAGAGATCTTGAAGGTAAAAAAGTTTTAATCACAGCTGGTCCTAGTCGCGAAGCTATTGATTCAATCCGATACTTATCTAATAAATCATCGGGAAGAATGGGTATCGAACTTGCTAAAGAGGCCTCTGCTAGAGGGGCAGATGTATTGCTAGTTGCAGGTGAATGCATGGTAAAAATACCCGATTACATAAATACCATTCATGTGGAATCTGCTGAAGATTTCACTAAAACAATAAAAGATGAACTTTCATACTCAAATTACGATATGTTTATATCTGCTGCAGCGGTATCGGATTATAAGCCCGTAGATTTCATTGAAGGAAAAATCTCCTCAGATAGCGTAGAAAAGCTGAATGTTACCATGCATCTAACCCCTAAAATATTGAATGTAGCAAGACGGAAAGACTACAAACTTTTCATAATTGCTTTTAAAGCAGAAATAAATGTTTCAAGAACAGAATTAATAGATCGTGCTTATAACCGGCTTTTAAAATCCGAAGCAGATCTTATAGTTGCTAACGATGTAGGTCGCGAAGATATAGGTTTCAATAGCAAAGATAATGAAGTATACATAATTAATAAAGAAAAACATATAACTCATATCGAAAAGCATACTAAAAGATATGTAGCATCAAAAATCATTGATGTTGCTTTAGATAATTACCGATCAAGAGAAAATTAAAAACCTTTACTA
Organism: Promethearchaeota archaeon; assembly: GCA_004375715.1. Taxonomy (GTDB): domain Archaea; phylum Asgardarchaeota; class Lokiarchaeia; order Sigyniarchaeales; family SOKP01; genus SOKP01. The sequence goes on from SOKP01000027.1 coordinate 10,281, forward strand.
CTCTTTAAAAATTTTTGTCGATTAAGAAGAAAAGATTTAAATAGTAATTCAATTTCTGTTCAAAATGATTGACCAAATACAATTTGTAAAATTGATTGATTTGCGTAAGTATTAGATTTTTCGTGCAATATTAATTATAATACTTATAAAATCTTTTATGCAATTATTTGATAATCGAGTTTAAATGATAAAAAACAGATTGGTGTAATTAAAATTTCCTCTGATGAAGAAGGTAGGATAAAGCAAGGAACGATAGCACAATTTATGAGAAAACGGACTCAATTAGTGGGTTTTGAGTTTGGTTATTGGAAACATCAGCAATACGCCTCTGAATTTCTAGATAATGCGTTAGATGCTATTGAAGAATTTCAGTGGAAAGAGTTACAAGAGGGTGATTCACGAACTCAATTTTCTCTCGATCAAGAATTAACTTTAGAAAATTTATCGATTCTTCGAGAAGCGAAAAAAGATGAAATTAATCAACCTCTATCAAATGAAGCAAAATTTGCTCTAATGCAAGAAATAGGACACGCACCTACAGAAACATCTAATGTTGAAATAGAGTCAATCAACGAAAAGGAAGACGAATCTGGAGAAATCGTCGATAAAGAAGAGCTCGAAGTAGAAGAAGAAGTAAAAAGAATTATTGAAGATATGAACGAAATCATAAAACCTGTAGAGCCCATTGTAGATCTCGAACCAATTGTTATTATTCGCTTGAGAGAATCTGAAGCTGCTACCTTTTTAACATCGGAATTATCCCAGAAAAATGTTATGAGTTATACATTCGAAATTTTTGATAATGGTATTGGCATGCACAAAGGAGATATGCGGAAATTTGGTAAGTATCTAGCGTCTTCAAAAAGCCAAGAATTGAAGCAAACCCGTGGAAGCCAGGGTTTTGGTGCCCCGAGTGCATTTAGCGACGCCCAAAATACAACTGGAAAACCTATAGTAGCAGTATCAAAGTCAAAAAATACTATATATGCTACTGTTTCAGAATTTTTTACAACCTCTAAAAATGAAAAGAAATATTTAGTTCGTCCTACAGACTGTAGTAGCCCGTTCTTACATGGGACATATATAAAATTACAATATTTAAATGTAAAATACACTCGCGGTTTCGTAGATACCTACATTAAAGAAACCGCTTTATTAAATCCACACATAACTCTTATTTTTATAGATCCATATGGAAAAGAATGGATTTACAGACGATTAGTCTCAAGTTTCCCAAAACAACCAAAATATGCTAAACCTCACCCATCATCAACTAATATTGGTGACTTACAAGATCTATTAACAAAATCAGAGAATTTTACAATATCCGCTTTTTTACAAGATAATTTCGTGAGATTGAGTTCAAAAACAGCGAAAGAGATTTTGAAAATTGCAGAAAGAAACTTAGAAGATAAAATATCTCTAATGATACTTAAAAATGGATTCATAAACAAATTAGTGAAGAGAAGTGATTTAATATACTTTTTTAAGTATGAAACTAGGGTTTACGGACGTTCAACAAAACCGCGCGATAAATTAATTATCTACAATATTGATTCAGAAGAATTGAAGAATAAATACTGGGAATCTATGGATAAAAACAACAATTTTGATAAAGATTTGGAAAAATTATATAAAGAAATAAAAAAACACCGCAATCGTATTGATAAATCCGAGACAAAAAAAGACATAAAAAAAATTGAAAAAGAAATTAGTAATCTACTAAAAGATATAGATCGAATTTTCCAAGAAAGAGAAAAAATTAAAAATGATTTAGAAAAGATTTTTAAAGATAATACTGGCTTAAAAGAGGCTAAAAAATTAAATAATCGTGTAGAACTGGAAGATTTAATCAACGAAGTTCAAATTTCTAAAGTAAAACCCTCTGAATTAACTAACAACCAATTTAACTCACTTTTCCACGCCTTTAAATCTATCAAATATATGTCACCACCAACAGATACAGCGATTCCAGTCGGAGATATTGTATTAGAAAATACGTTGATTAAAGAAATTGGACTAAAAATATCGGGGAACATTGATGATTTCGATGCCCCTATTGAAAATGTAAAAATGTCTTTTGATATTCTTCAAGAAGAATTGAAGAGAGATCAAGACAAACAGCAACATATAGAAAGTGAAATAAAAGATATTACTCTAACACCTGAAGATGTTAAAAATTTCAACTCAAGAATTCTCGTTAGTATTGATATTAAAGATCAATATTTAGAACCAGAAGAATTTCAGAAAACAATTGAAAAAAAATTAAATTCCACTGCAGAAATTCAAAAAGATTCTTATCGCGAAGTATTTGATTTCTTCGCCGAAATATACACTAAAGATGATGATTTTGTAAGCGCAGAAACAAGACCGCCTACTTCGGGCAAAGGATTAGCATATGTTGTTGAAGCTGCATTGGCGTATTGTAATGATTCGAAGAAACTTGATACCCCCAAACGTTCTAGGGATGTTCTCTCAAGATTCGTTAATAGAACTCCTAAATTAAGAGATAGTGCCGATTGTGCTATTACTAAAGCAGTTCAATCTGTGAATTGGAAAAATTATAAATTAGATGTGTATGATAATAATCTACCAAAAGGTCCAATTAAACTTCTCGTAAATGTTTCAGGGCCATATGTTCATTTGATGTTTAAATCTCAATCGAAAAACGCATTAGCTGAAGATGAAGATTTACTTAAAGAGATTAAATTTTGTCTTGAGGCCATAGGAAGGCGTTTGAGAGTATATCTTAATCGTAGAGCGAACATTCGAAAGAGCGAGAAAAGAGCTGGTTTAATTGAGAGATATATCCCAATCTTTGTTCAAAGTGCCTATAATATCGTATCACAAGGAGAAGGAAAATATAAGGGGAAAATTTCTGAAAAGGAATTGGAAGACTTGATGAGAAATGCAATTGGGGTAAAAGTCCCTCCTAAAATTAAAGAAAAGAAACCATTCGCACCTGAAAAGATAGAAACTATTGAATTAGAACCTAAAAAAGTTGAGATTCAATGGGAAGACACGGGTATTCCGAAAAAGAGTATTCCTGAAAAAATTAAACAGAGTGATGGGCTTCTTAGTGAAAAAACTCTTCTTAACTGGACTATTAATCAACTAAAAGAATATTGTATAGATAAGAACATTTCTCTACCATCTAAAGCTCGTAAATCAGAAATTATTAAATTTATTCAAGAATTTTATGATAAGGGAAAACCAGAAAAAAGGATCCCCTTGGATAAAATAGCAAAAGTACCATTAAAAATCGAACCAGTTCCACCGGGAACTATAGCCAAAAAAAGAAAACAATTACAAATTGCCATGGGTGAAAAAATTCATCAACAGCCGGTTAGAAAAGAACCAACAATTACTGCTAAACAACCTAAACCCACGCTAACTCAAACTCAATTGCCAATAATTACTACAGAGAAAATATTGGACGCATTATCTGAAGATTGGCAACCAATAACAGCTTTAATATTTAAAATGAAAATAAAAGATATGATGGATGCTCGTTTTTTACAAATAAAACTGAAGGAATTGGAGCGCAAGGGATTGGTAATGGTAGAAACAAAGATGGGAAAAAAACATTGGAAATCAAAATAGTGTGATAATAATGTCGAGTAAAACTGAAAGTAAAAAATGGAATATGGAAGCAGCCAAAAAGCTTTTTCAAGAATATTTGAAAAAAAGTATAGAAGAAAAGAAAAAAGAAGTGAAACTACCGGAAAATACAGTTCAAATTGACAATTTAAATAGACAGCAAACCTTAGAACGTATCTACAAATTAACGGATTCCTTAATAGACATGATTTATGAAAACGGAAGACCCTCCATTAAATTACCTTCGAGAGCGAGTGCAAATATTATCTGGGACGAAGAGAATGATTTACTACTATTAGGACAGCAGATCATGGAAAAACAGTTCCATTCGCTCGGTAGTGTTGCTGACATGACAAGATTAATGAAAGTACTTGAGAAAGTCAATGAATTATTAATTAAGGATATGCATGCTACAAAAAGAGAAATATTTTACTCATCAGTTCAGTTATTTGGAGATCAGAAGAATAGTGATAAATGTATCGAGGATGTCGCTACAATGTTATATACGACTAGAAATTCAACACATATTGTTGCCTCGGCTAAGGGATCATGCATTGGACGCCTTAGAATTAGAGATAGGAATGATATAATTGATTTGGAAGGATTAGGAAGCGGAGGTTGGACGATTAGTCCAATGCTTGATAATATTGAAATACTTGAATCAGATGCAGAATTTATTTTAGTTCTAGAAAAAGACGCGGCAATGATAAGATTATCAGAAGCTAGATTTTGGAGAAAATATCCCTGTATAATATTAACAGCAAAGGGCGCTGCGGACATTGCTACACGTATGTTCCTAAAAAGGATTAGTAAGGAGCTTCAGTTGCCTGTTTTCACTTTAGTTGATAGCGACCCGTATGGGCATTACATTCATTCAGTTTACTTGCGAGGATCTAAACGATTAAGTTATGAATCACCTTTTTTAGCAACTCCCGATATAAAACTCTTAGGTGTACTTACTAGGGATTTGGAAAAATATAAAATTCCCAACGATTGTACAATTCCTATGAATCAAACAGACATTAAGAGGACTAAAGAAATGCTAAACGAAGACTTTGTCAAAAAAAATAAAGCTTGGGAAACTGACCTTAAACTAGCTCTAAAATTAAAAGTAAAAGCGGAAATTCAAGCTCTCTCGACTTTTGGATTTGAATTTTTAACAGACCAATATATCCCTGAAAAACTATCGACTGGAGATTGGATATAATATTGAAGATATTTTATAAAAAAGATGGGGGAATTGTACAACTCATCGATAAGGAAAAGATGAAAGAATGGTCGATTGAACTGCCACTTATTTTTATTGAATACATCCGCAATAATCAACTAAAGTCATATAACGATCCAAAACTTAAAAAAGAAATAGAGAAATATCTTGATGAAGTCCTTACTGATGTTGCTATTCCCGGCTTAATCGAGGTCCTCGATGGAGATAATGTCGAAGAAGTAAATAAAGCTTTGGTTAGAATTGAGGAATTAGCAAAAAAAAATATCGAAATGGTTAAACCAATAAAGCCCTACGTAGAAAAATTAGTAAAAAAGAATAATAAGGAAGTAAAAAACCTTAGCAATTCAATAATCGATAAATTTAAGAAAGCGGAAAGAAAGAAGAAATTAGCTGAAAAAAGAAAAATAATGCAGGAAAAAGAAAAGTTGTTCTTAGCTGGTAATCTTAGTGGAGAAGAATACGCAAAGGCTCGGAAAGAATATTTAATTTTAAAAGAATAAGTTGAATAAAATGAGTTGGGAACTAGAAAAGAATGATTTTTATGATTTTATTATTAAAAATAGAGTGATCGGGTTTTTTGATGAGCCAATAACGCTTAAATCAGGTCGAAAATCGTACTGGTATGTAAATTGGAGAACAGTTGCTGAAGATGCTTTTTTATTAAATACAGTTAGTGATTATCTTTTATTGTTTGTAAAGCATTTAAATCTTAAACCAGATTGCTTTTATGGTGTACCTGAAGGAGCAACGAAATTAGGAATAATTACTCAATTTAAATTGGCGTTCAAGGATAAGAAAATAAAACCGGGTATGTATACGCTATCGATGGGGCGGGGAAAACCAAAAGAACACGGGGATTTAAAAGATAAGTTTTTTCTTGGAATTCCCAAAGGGAAAGTAATATTACTTGAAGACACATCTACCACCGGAAGTTCCATGCTTAACACAATTGATAATTTAACAAAAATTAATGTAAATATTATAGCTGCTATCGGTTTAACGAATCGAAATGAGATTAGAGATGATGGATTTACTGTAGAAGAAGCCCTCAACAATAAAGGAGTAAAATATTATTCAATGAGCGATGCAATAGATATATTACCGAAATTAAAACTTAACCCAATAGTCGCTACCCATATTGAAAATTACTTTAAAAAATATGGAAAAAAGGTAATCAAATTCTAAAATTATATTATATGTCTATTTATTATTTAAAAAAAACATTCTCCAACCTTTTATTAACTCAGACAACTTGTTAAACAGTATCATTTCAGAAGATGTTAATCTCCTCTCATCTTCTACAGATAGATTAGATTTAGCTAATTTTAACAATTTTAAAAGCCGGCTATCCACAATGTTTGTTGAATATGATGTAAACAAATCCGAATTTATTTTTGGTTTGTTCTTTTCTTCTACCTCTTTTTCGATGAAAAACTTAAACTCCTTAATTTTATTTAAGAAATATAAGTTATCTCTTTGCAAAAGCATCTGATTATCTCGTTCGCTTATAGCATATCTTTGGACATCAACATTATCGCATTTTTCGTTTAATGCAATCTTAAGGATGTTATTTTTTATGAGAGAGCGTGCAACAAAAAAGGGTAGGTTGTATTTTTCACCTTTCTCAAAAGGGCCAAAATTGCTTCCTAGTATGGAAAAACGATTGTAATCATCTATGCATTCGGTAGTGATTTTTTCGTTTTTGAAAATAAAATTTACCCGATTTAAAGAATCCTCTAGTTTTACTACAATTTTTTCCAACTTAAAACACGCTTTATTTAATATTTAATAGTATTCAATTCTTTATTGTACTAAATTTATCTTAAGCTACAGAAATATAAATGTATTAAAATATTAATATTTCAAAAAATATCGTGAATAATTTGCTTATTGAACTTATTCTTTTTATAATTTTTTTATTTTTATTCGCAGTTGGATTCTTCATAATCTATAAACAAGTAGCTTTGGTCAAAAAGGGAGAATTTAATCTTAGAGATCGCCTTCAGTGTTTAATATATGGGCTTATCTTCGGCGCAGGCGTGATGATCGTTATTGCGATGGCATTCATTTTTGCCGTAAAAACTCCCGAATTTTGGCAAAATAGCACTTTAACTCCCCCCAATATCAACCCTCTTGTGTTATTAATTCCTTTTGTTTTTTGCATTGGATATATATCGATCTATCCGTTGATTGATTTCCTTTTCATTGCTTTAAGTTCCGAATTAGATGAAGGACTCACTCCGTTTCACAAATTTATAAGTAATAAAATTATCAATTTTTCTAAAAGTAAGATAATTTCTGTGTTAATGGCAGTTCTCTTATATTTTTTATTTATCATACCCCCTCTATTGTTGTCTTTTACAGGCTTGCCATTTTTAATGTTATGGATTTCTTGGTTACTTGTTTATCCTTTAATGATTCTTACTTTTTATGGTTCTAAGGGTTACATCGCAGGGATTTCCAACGAATACTATCACATTCCTGACATTAAAAGGTCCATATTTTTAAATTTCGAAGATAGCAAAAGAGGTATGAAACAATTTATTTCAAATCCAAAACCATACATAATGTTAGGTTTAATGATATTCGTGTTTATATGGGCATGGATTTCATTAATTCAGACAATAATTTACTTTTTTTCAGGATCACTTGCATTTTCTACGATGACTTCTTATTTTGTTTTTGTAACTCTTTTATTTGGCATTATAGGCTATTTTACGCGATTTTGGGGTCGTAAAATTAAATATCGTGGCATCGATATTTATTTC
>SOKP01000112.1 GCA_004375715.1 Promethearchaeota archaeon
GTGGTTCTTCAACTTCTGGTGGTTCTTCAACTTCTGGTGGTTCTTCAACTTCTGGCGGTTCTTCAACTTCCGGTGGTTCTTCGAATTCTGGTATATCTATGATGGGTAGTTTAATCACTATAGCTTCGATATCAATTATTTCTGCTTGAGAAGATTCTTCAAAATTCCCGGTTATAATTTGTTGACCAAGTCTAGCAAAGCTTCCTAAGAGATCATTAAAGTCAAATTCGAACATGATTTTACGTGATTGTTGCATGAATTCAACATTTAATATTAGTTTGATTATCCCTCCTGAAGCAACACCAAGTTTAGCATCAAACCAAATTCCTTTAATATTAAAAATAAGATCAAAACCAGTATTAATTATATTTTTAGCTGCATCTAATAGTAAATTAGTACCCGCTTGAAATGTCGTTAAAACAAATTCTGCTCCCTCAAGAGTTATTATAGCTACAGCTTCCAACGCTATTAGTGCTACTATTCGTGGATCTAACTCGATTGGAAAATTTTCTACTAATGCTGTGATACCGGCAAGTATACCTTCGGCAATTAATAATATTCCATTAGCAACCACTCTTGCGGCAATTAATAATACCATCCGAGGATCAAGTTCAATTGGAGTATATACTACTAATGCTTGAATCCCTCTAAGAATAGCTTTAACGCCCTCTAAGAATAGCCATGCAGTTAACCTCAAACCTTCTTTAATACCTATATCTACATAACAGGCTGTGATTTCTAATCCTTTAGCAATTATAACCCCATCCCAATACAATTTACATACTATATCAAGAATAAAACATTTATTTTTATTTTTAATTGCGGAATTTATTTCTCCATAAAGGCGATTAATTCTATTGTTTATCGCATTGATTTGTATATCAATATCATTAACAACTTTTTGAGCATTTGCTACATCTTGTATTGCTTTGTTTAGATCTCTATTAGCTCCTTCGCGCTCTGCTTGGATAGTTACTCGCATGGCATCTATTAAACCTTGCTCATGGTTTAAAGCATTTCTTTTTCGATTTACGTCATTTTGAGCATTGTTTAAATCTCGAGTTACTTGCGCACGTTCCTGTCTTATTTGTTCGGTTAGATTTGTAATCTGTCTACCGAAATCAGCAACAGCTGCTTGGGCTACATCAACGTCTTTTAATAACACGGAATACGCATCATTTGTCGCATTAGCAAAAAAGTCTATTGCAGAAATTAAACCATTCCTTAAAGAAGTTACAAAATTATTATGTATAATTGCCCTAATTCGGAAATCATTCGCACTGTGAAGATTTCCTCCCTCTACAAGAAGGGTAGCGTCAAAGATATTAAGGATTTTACCTCCAACTATAAATTGAAAACCCCTTGCATCAATACTTATATCAGTTACAAGACTTATTCCAAGGATTTCTACAGTTCCAGAAACATAGAAGTGTGGATTTTCTCCCTGGATTAATGCAATATCTACTATTGGATTAGGCGAACTGCCAGCTCCTCTGATTGAAAATAAATTCGGAATTACTATTGGATCAAATTTTCCATAGATTTTAATTCCTTTTTCCCAATCAAGTCTAAGATCGATTAAAGCAGTCCAATCAAGAAATCGCATAAATCCTTGAATAGCAAATCCAGGATCGTATCTCAATTCACCAATATAAACTGTAGTGGGGACTATATAGATATTTACATTCTCAAACCCTATACCGTTTAATATCTCCAGAAATTCTAGAGGAAATTCATTAATGGTCACTGGATCACAAAACATTGTAATCACATCTATTAAATAGAGCTTATTGAATCTTATCTTTAGCATGCATTGCAAAGGATTGGTAGGATTAATATTAATAGCTCCACTTCCGTAAAAATCACCAACCTTTAAAGTTCCTGCAAAACCAATGACTGGTAACGGAATTGGTGTAGTTGAGAAATTAATACCTAATTCTAAAGCAACATCCTCTATGGTGACCCCTTTAAATCCAAATGGTTGATTCCAAACTCCTTCCATTGTACCTGCTAAAGTTAGTGTTCGCTTTGATAAATTAAATTTAGCTGCTAAAGTTAATATAAGTAGATCTCTTTCAAGTTGTAAAGCACTTTGAGCCCTAAGTGCAAGGGAAAGATCGGGAAGAACAATTTCAAAATTTATATTATTTAATTCTAATATATTCGCAATATTAATGGTACCCTCAATTGAAATACCTAAAAGTAGGCTAAATGGATTAATCCCAATTTGACCTGTTAACCCCAATTTTTCAATTCCAATAAGCTTATCTATACTCGTATCAGTTAAATCAATAGTTACAAATATGTTAATACCTCTCTTTATGTCTACCTTACGACCAATAGATATTGTTGAAAGATTTTTAGTTGTAATTTTGTCAGAGGATGAGAGAATTAGATCGATGTTAGTGAGTTTTAAATCATCTAATGCACTTAGTAGAGGATTAATATCTGAAAATTTAAAGGATTCAGGAGGAGAAAATCCGACAGCAAAAGCCCATTTTGTTTTGCTACTCAGTGGTGGTGCAGGAGTGATTTGGTCACTCACTTCTTGTTCATCAGCGGATTCCTCTTCTATTTGCTTGTTTGATTCATCAGCGGAATCGTCTTTTACTTGTCCAACAAAAAATTCTGCTTTACCGAAATTAGTTTCTCCACTTATTTTAAATTGAAATCTTCCATCCTTAATAACAATAGCAAAACTAAGGTCTCTAATCTCTAAATCTAAAAAATTAAAAGGTATAGGTGAATTTTGGATTGCAGTGGGACCACATAAGTCTTGAAGTAAAGCGAAAAGATTTAAGGTTGGTATAATTGTTTTAATTTCAAACTTACCTGGTATCTGACATTTAATAGCAATAATAATATCACCAAGCTCCAGTTTTCCTCCAAAAATACCCGAATATTTGGGAAGAGAGGATTCTTTCCTTGGTTCCCTCTTCAGAGAAAGTTCAATTTCACTCAAAGGCAAGTTACTAAAACCTAAGGGAATTACCCAATCACTTTGTGCCTTCACCGTTAATATGACAATTTCTTTAACTGGAGTAATTGATATGAAGAAATCTGAAAAATCAAACTGAGGAAGTGGAATCTCAATAGGTATAGGGATATTTTCGATTAAATTTTTTCCAAATAAATAAAGTAGATTCCCTATATTATTAGGAAGTAATATTATATGTAAACTGTAGGTTATAATATCTTCATGATGTTCGTTCTTCCCTCCATATTTAACCGTTAATTCTATATCTACATCCTTATAATCAAGGATGTCTGCAGTTCCTCCAACAGTAATAGATGTTGGTAGGTCTAATTTGAGATTGACATCCTTAACAACAATATCATTAAAAATAGGAACCTCATTTTCGAATATTTCCCCCATATTTATATCATCATTTTCAAGAGAGTAGGTTCCATTTATAATATTTTTTTGAATAAAATCCCCTATTTCTACCAGATCCATTTTAAGATCTAACCCCCATTTCTTTCTTTAAACTTTTAAATTCTGCACGCGCACTTTTTAATAAGCTATTTGCATTTTTCTGTTGTTGCAATAAATTTAAAAGTCTGGGATCCTGATCAAGAGAACCCTCAAATATCTGCTGCTCGAAAACTCCTACTTTTATTTTTAGAATATCTATGTCTTGTTTAATTGCTATTTCGAATGGTAACAATCTTCCTATTTTCTTCTCAAGTTTCTTGATCTGCACTGCACGACGATTAAATTCTCTAATTAACTTCTCTTTTTCAGTTTCTTTGTTCTCATAAGGTAAATCTTCATACACCTGCTTCCATTGATCAATATTTGTTTTATGCTTTATACTCCTCTGTTTAAGTTTTTGAATGTCTCTTTGTATAAGGGTTAGCTGTTGTTGTTTTTTACGGATTTCTGCTTTTAATTTGTTTACATTAATAGGATTACCCTCCCTCTCGGCTTTTAAATTATCCTTAATTTCCGAAACAATTCGATTGATTCGTTTATGAACTTTTTGAGTGATATCAACAGATTGCTTGGCTCTTTTTAAAGGATCTTCAGTTAGTGATTCAATATCATTATATTTTTCCATTTTAATATCAAGCCCTTCATTATTGATTATTTTGCCTACACTTATACATAGAGAATATATAGATATAGGGCTATAGCTATGTTAATAAACCTTCATTGAATTTCATTATAAATCTTACAATAATGTGAAAAGAATCCTTGCTTATTAAAGGTTCTCCAATTTCACTGTTAGTGCAATTTCAATAGAATTCAACTGAAAACGCCCTAAAATCTCTCATTTATGAAATTTAGGGGAAAGAGGAGATTAGAAAAAGTATAATTATTATAGAGACAACAGTCTCTGATCTTTTTACTTTTATTTTTTTAATTTTTTTATATAAAATTTAGTCTTCAGATTTTACTTTTCTTACTACTTTTTAATAAAATTGAGGAATAAACTTACAGAGAATCTGGAGATTAATCCTTACAATTAGGCAATAAAATTAAGCAATAATTTAATTTGCGATAATATCATATAAGAGATCTCCAAAAATAGCGTGACGGTAAAATCCTAAATCATTAACTTATAAAAAATAAACTGACATTTCCCATAATATACCCGCAAACCTTACAGAAAGTTTGTTCTGGAACATATAACAAACGTGGACAAAAACATTTTTAAATAGTGGCGTTACATTACTTATACTAATATAATAATAATAGATTATTTGTAGTAATATTTACAAATTTTTTCATAAAAACTTATATTTAAAAAGGATCAAGATTAAGTTCGAAAATTAGCGTTTATAGTAATATTGAATAATCATTATTAAACAAATTTGTAATAAAAAAAGTGAAAAAAAAAATGTCATATCGAGACCGCCTACGATCAACGAAAGATGATTCAAATGAGGAAACCCCGACTGGGGAATGCTGTGAAAATCCTTCTGTTGAATCTAAAGATGGCGATGTTGTCTGTTTAAATTGTGGAATGATTC
>SOKP01000213.1 GCA_004375715.1 Promethearchaeota archaeon
TTTGTTGTAAAAGGGTATTCTTTCACTTCAATTCTCTTGTTTGTAGAAATTTGCTTAACAAAACTACTTTTGCCTACATTAGGGTAGCCTGCAACAACTATACTGCGCAGTGTATAATCGAGAGAGGGGATTTCTTTTAATCGACCCCTAATTTTGTTTAAATATTCCAGATTAGGATTCTGTTTATTAATAACTGAAGATATTCTTCCAAACGCAGCCCTTCTTATTCGGTCGGCATCTTTAGGAGTTTCAATTTGGCTTAATTTCTTTGAGTGCTCCCTTTGTAGTTTTCTCAACAATGGTAAGATTCCGTTCAATTTACCCAGAGTTAATTTTAGTTTGTCAACATCAACTAAAAGTGAAGCTAACTCTTTGTAAAAATCGGGTAATTCTTCAATCATCGGAACTCTCTTAATAATGGTCATAATCCGATCTAATAATTCTTCAGTGGCTACTTTAATCCGTTTAGATTCCTTTTTTTTCGCCTTGAGGAGAATAGGTGCATTTTTAGAGACCTGAGCACTACTTTTCATAGCTCTACTGAAGGCAATATCTAAGAGCTCTTTTGAATTAGGGACGTGATAAAATTCTAAAAAAGGATTCTTCAAAATTTTGAAAGCTTAAAATTATATTTTATTAGTTACCTAAAAGAAGCCTAAGCCAAAAATATTACGATTTCGCTTTTAAATCCAAAATCTTCTGCTCTACATCTGAGACTTTTTTTGATAAATCAATGCTTTCTTTAGGAATTGATTGGTATAATTCAAGGATGTACTGATATCTAGCCAAGGCTCTTGAGAAATTGTTTGAACTTTCTTCTTTTTCAGCCTTTTTCTGAACCAACTTTATCTTTTCAATCTTATTCTTATTATCTGGGGACAAAGCGGTATGCCGTTGTTGTAGTTTCTCGCTGTATCTTTGTTTCTCACTCATTACTTTTGAAACTCTGTTTTGAAATTCTTGCTCTTGTTTTAATTTATTTAATCTTGCGATTTCTACTTTCTTTTCTTCTTCTTTTTTATGCAAATCAATATTCCAAAGTTCTTTCTCTAGGATGCCTATCTGATTGTGCCAGCCAAGCTGAGTAAATAATTCAATTGCTTGAGTATAATAGACTTTTGCTTCGTCGTATTCTTTTTTTTTTAGTTTCAGGTTTCCTTTTTCTAATAGATCTTGCCCTTTAGCAATTAATTCATCCTTTTGTTTTTTTTCCTCTTTTAACATTTGAAGTTTATTCTGTTTTTCTTTCCATTTGCTCTCAAAATTCTTTTGTTGGTCTTTTACATAAGATTGTGATGTATTCTTAAGCTTTTCACTTCTTTTCTCATTTAATTTCATCTGTTCAAGTAATTTATAACCTTTAGGACGAGTTAAATTTGAATCTTTTCTTTTTTTATATTTGTATTCATCGATCTCAACTGGTCGAGTGTTAGCCCCTAAACCTTGTTGTATTCTCTGCCTTCTTCTCTCAGCGGAAGCTAAAGCTATAATGTCTTTTAAATTTATAGGAACTCCTTTAGATTTTCGAAATTCTGCCATGCGTTGATAATCTTTTATCTCATTTATTTGCCACAAAATCTGTTTACACTCATAAATATATTCGAGATCCTTAAATAAGCTATAGGCTTCGTTATATAATTTTAATGAGTCTTCATATTTATCTTCAAGAGCTAAATTTCGAGCTTTTTCTAGAATAACATTACCATTCGCTTCCGATATTTGAGTGTTTTTGGATTCTGTTTCTCCTAATTTTTCTAAGCTTGATTTAAACTGAGTTTTTGAGTCTATCTTATCTTGAGCTCCCCCATACCTTTGTATGGTCTTTTTTTCATCTCTTCTTAAATGTTGCAACCTAAGAATTTCTTTTATAACAATTGAAACTTGCCCTGTTAACCCTAATTTAGTGTAATTATCTTTTACTTGCATTAAAACTGAAATCGCTAATTCGTAATTTTTATCCCTCTCAGCTATTTTCGACTGAGTTTCCAGCTTTTCTGTTTCCTTTAATAAATCTGTTTCTCTATTCAACATCTCTTATCGTTAGGTTTTTCTTTCCTATAATAAAATAACCAAAAATTTATAATAAAATTATTCAATAAACGCTCATTTAAGAGGTCAAAAATATAATATAAACTCAAACTAATATGTCTTCTGAAAAAATTAAAGTTGGTATTTTAGGAGCTACCGGGATTGTTGGTCAAAATTATATTAAACTATTGATTGGACATCCATGGTTTGAAATCGTAGATGTTGCAGCATCACCTAGATCGGCAGGAAAGACATATAGAGAAGCCGTCAAAGGAAGGTGGCAAATGTCTATAGATATTCCTTCAGAAGTTAGAAATTTAATGGTCCGGGACGTCCAAGATTTTAATTCTCTTAAAACTGAAGTTAGTTTTGTGTTTTCTGCAATGGATTTACCTAAGAAGGAAGATACGAAAGAAATCGAGTTTAAATACGCTAAAAAGGGTATTCCTGTTATAAGCAATAGCTCAGCGAATAGATGGACTCCCGATGTGCCCATGATAATACCTGAAATTAACCCCGATCATATTGATGTAATCCCCATCCAGCAAAAAAATAGAAATTTGTCGCGTGGTTTTGTGACCGTTAAACCAAACTGTTCTATTCAAAGCTATATGGCTCCTATTTTTGCTTTGGAAAGAAAAGGGTTCAAAGTTGAAAAATTGATAGTAACGACTCTTCAAGCTGTTTCTGGAGCAGGTTATCCCGGAGTTCCCTCCTTAGATATGTTGGATAACATTGTCCCTTACATCGGAGGAGAAGAAGAAAAATCTGAGAAAGAACCACTCAAAATTTTAGGACATGTTGACGGGAACGGAATTGTTAACGATGATTCGATTCAAATAAGTGCAACTTGTATTAGGGTACCTGTTACTGATGGTCATACTGCTTCTGTTAATATTAAATTTAAAAACCAAATTCCAAGCAAAGAAGACATCATTAAAATTTGGAGAGAATTCAGATCGATCCCTCAAGAACTTAATCTGCCCTTTGCTCCAAAGGAGCCAATCATATACCTGGATAATTTAGATAGACCTCAACCTAAAAAAGATAGAGATAACGACAAAGGTATGGCGGTTACTATTGGTCGTTTAAGGAAGGACACAATTTTAGATTATAAATTTGTGGCGTTAAGTCATAATACCGTTAGAGGCGCAGCAGGCGGAGCAATATTAAATGCAGAATTACTGAAAGCCAAAGGATTCATAAAATAAATTTAAATTAGAAGTTGTGCTTATCTATCGCAATCTTGAGCAAATCCTTCATAAAAAAGAAACTATTTTTCTTCTTTAGGAGAGAATATGGAGGTATTTCGGGGTAAATCTGAAAATTTTGAGGTTTTTTCATCATTTTCAGAACTTTCAAGATTGAAAACCAAGATATTTTATGGAACTTAAAGATAAATGTATTCAAAATCGTTTTTATAAGGTTTTTATTCACGATTATAATATTAGTTATAAAACCAAACCTCTCAGAATAGGCAAACCTTATTGAATCCAAAGATTCATGGTCAATCCCAGAGAGCAATTCTTTTTCAGTTACATTTTTCACTTTCGTGAGAGTTCCGTTTTCTATTTCAAGTAGTACCGTAATTGGTGTTTGGTTATTAAAATCCTTATCTTTCTTATTAGAAGTGAGAATGAGTAAAATTTTTGCGTTTAATCCCACAAATGTATCGAATAACCCGAAAATATAATCAGGAATAGCCCAGTGTGAAAGTTTTTGTAAGTTCAAATCTATACCTAAAAGTCTTATTAAAAATCTAATTAACGGACTAAAGGTTTTAGGTTTGGGGTACATGCTCCAATGTAAATCAAATGATCTAATTCCATATAAAAACTTTTGAAAGAATAATCTCAAAATCTCCTTATCAAATGGTATTTCATTCTCAAATAATTCTGAGAGGAATTCTAAGATGACGCTGAAGTTAATATTGAATACATTATCCACCATGAAAGTTTGTTGAGCGATTTTAATATCTGTAAGTAATCCATAAGAATTTAAATCGTAATCTTCCCTTTCTATAGGATGTAATTTAACTTCAATATCAGAATTCATCTTATAGCTTTCAATTTTCTTCAGATTTATGCCAAAGGATAACTGATTAGATGTCATTACCACTGAGACATTAAAGGAAGGAATTAAATCTTCAATAAAAGCGAAAATTGAAGACAATCTAATGCCTTCAAGAAGACCTATATTATTTCTTAAAAATTTAAAAATGTATGGTTCAGGATACATAGCTATTAAATTACTATCAAGAGATATTTGCATTAAATCCAAAAAACTTCGGAGTATGTCAGAATTGGTAGAATTACTTATCTTACGATAATGACTATTTATTAAATCCAAACCCCTTTTTTTTATTATTCTGATATTATTAATCTTAACGCCATGATTTTTTAAGATCGGCGATTGAAATTTATTGAATAATTTGTTTATATCGTCTAAATTCTCTTGTTTAATAACAACTAAGTCGTTTGGTAAAATCTCGACTGTTTCATGTACTCCCGGTTTATTGGTCTTATATAAATAGACGCCAAATACAATATTGTCAATGTCGAAATCTGACACGATGATGTCAAGATTATTCTGTTGTTCACTTATGAATCGGGGGTAAAGAACTGCATATAAATTATACAATAAAAAAGCGTCAATCTGAATAGGAGTTAAAGGAATTCTAACTTTCTCATCCAATTTTCCAGGGTTTTCAACTATGCTTACCTTTGAATTAAAATTTAAGATATTAAGCCTGTTTTTCTCTAAATCTTCGTTAAACATCGCCGATGACTCCCTTTTTTGTAATAAGTTTTTCCGATTTTTTAATGATAAATTGACTTAATAGAGCATTGTAGAAGGAAAGATTTGGAGCTTGTTTTTTTCCATAATATTTAAGGATAGAATTTAAGCTCGTATACATATCTGGTGGACATCCTGGAAGTTCAATTA
>SOKP01000201.1 GCA_004375715.1 Promethearchaeota archaeon
GAACCGAAAATTAATGCTGAATGTAATAATCCTTTTTTATTGGTTGGACCACAGTGGTTTATATATCTGTGTAAAACATCTAAACTCTGCCCTACAATTCCCATTATTAAATTATATTGTCCAGTGACTTGTGCTAATAAAAAAACTCTTGGACATTCAGAATAAGAGTCTACAATACTCCTTATTTCCTCATAATTGCCCCATTCCATGAGTATAAACAGTGTTTTATAATTAAGTTCGTTAATATTGATATTTCCCTGGACTTTAAGAACCCCTTTATTTTCCAATTTCGAAATTCTCTTAGCAATTCCAGTATGGCTCATAGTTTCATCGTCTTTTTTGAAAATAATATCTTTTAAACTCGTTAAACTCTCTCTACCGCTCTTAAAGAGCGCTTTAACGATTTGTTTATCTATGTTATCAAATTCCATAATTTAAATTTGTTTAAATCTTAGTTTTAATCCTTTGTATTGTTTATTCTTGAATCATTTAATTAATTTTTCCTTAAATTTTAAAAAAAAATTAACATTCTACCTTTAAATTCTTCTAAAATTACTATTTATTAAGGTTAAAGATCACAATAGATCAAAACTCATCTAAACTCTTCTCTTCTTAAAATGAAAATTTGTTTTTTAGTGAGTTTCCTATTTAGAATAATGTTCTGATTCTGGATGCACTTCTTGTATAAAATTAAAATCAAAAATATCGCTAATTCTAAGCTCTTTTTTAATATAGCCCAAATCTTTGAGTGTCCTCACGAATTCCATTGTAGATTTAACATATCCTTCTGAAAGAGCTATACAATATTTAGGTGAAATTTCTAAGACTGCTGAAACATAATTTTGAGTCAATATATCAAAGGTGGTTGATATAATTTCAGCTGCCTTGGTAGGAGATTCCCTGAGCATTAAAGAAGCGACTTTATTGTGATTTAAGAATTTAAATACTACTTCAGGTTCTTTGTCAATAATATCCTCATGAAAGAAGATTCCATAACTAGGATTATCCTTCCATAAAACTTCTGGAGGTATTATCAACTGAGAATCAAAAATGGTTGAAGCAAAAACCGCTAAAGCGGGAGTACCGACACCTCCGTCTAAAATTCCTTTTTGTATATCTGTAGCTATAAATTCTGCTTGTTTATAATGTTTTACCTCAACATCATCTAACAAGTTGTATTTTTTTAAATAAAAATTAAGGATTACATCATGGATCGATCCTTTACTTGGAACTCCAATAGGATGCCCTTTAAATTGAGAAAAAGCTTCTGAGAGATCATTATTGAGGTAAGCCATTGTTTTATATGCTTTGTTAGCAACCATAATAGTCCCTTCTACGTGACCTCCAGCTACACACTTGATTGGAGCCCCCTTATCAATTCCAATAATTGCAGGCGGTAATCCCATATAGCCAATATCTAGCTTTTTATTTTGAAATGCCTTAACCATTGCTGGACCTGTACCAAACAATTTCCATCGAATATCTAGATTAAAATCATTAGTTAAGTCTTTATTTCCCATTAATACGAAATTCGCATGATAGGCTGTAGAGAGATGCCCAATCCTTAATTTATTTTTTCTAATTTAAAACACCGATTTGATTAATATGTAATCGCAATAAAAATGTTATATTTTCAATTTATAACCAAAAAAATTAATTTATTATAATTTTTTTATGTTAATGAATATAATATTAATACTGTAAAAAAAACTAACATTATCCAAATGATTGATGTAAAAATAAATTTCTTATCGTTGTTAGCGGATATTACTAAAATTAAAGAATTAAATATATCAGTCCAAGATAACTCTACAATTAAAGAGATTTTAGAAAGACTAATTTCTAAATTTGGAAAGGATTTTGAAAGAAAGATATTAGATTCCCCGGATTCTTTAAATAAATACGTAATTTTAGGTTTAAACGGTAAAGATATTCGTACACTTGAAAATTTAGACACAGTTGTCAGTCATCAAGACGAGATCTTACTTTTACCGGCAATCGCTGGAGGATAAATAGAGTTTGGTTAAGATAATATATAACTTTTTGTTATCCTACATTTAATATCGAACTATAGAAGATAAGGTGTTAAAAATTCTTGAGTTGCTTTTTCTACTGTTAAATGTTCATTTAGGAGATCAGGTTCTCTACCATATATCACTTCTCCTTGTGGTTTTATAGCATCTGAATATCTCAAAGTCAATCTCGCAGCAAATTTTATTACAGCCGCTTCAATATTCCCTTGGATAAGAGTTATAGGCCCCTTAACATCGGAAGCCTCCATTATAATTCCATCTGGTTCCTTTAGATGAACTAAAAAATTGTTCTCTAACTCATTTCTTCCAACAATAATCTTAGCTCCATTAAATCTGAAGTGTCTACCATACTTTAGAAGTTTTACTCCTTCCATAGTAGGATTTTTACTAAATTTTAGATAATCTCTCATTCTATTAGCAAATTCTTTTTCTGTAAGGAGACATCCTCCACATGCATTATATTCGTTCAAAATTCCATGAGTTCTTGCTAGTTCTAACTGCTTTTTTCTACTCCTCCCTTTAATCCCTAGTAGTTTTGATCTATCAATTAATCCTTTTTCTTCTAGAATAGTTGGTTTTAACATTAAAGCAGATAAAGGTCTAAGCAATCTTCCCTTAAGATTTGATTCTTCCTCGATTATCCTTAACGCTTTAAGATTTTGAGACTTAGGTCTTTGGTCTATAACTTCGCCAGTAAAAATGAAATCAGCATTAATTTTTTCAGCGAACAACTTTGCTTTCTTTAAAATGTAAATCCTACAATCAATACACGGATTCAAATTTTTTCCGTAACCAAATTTAGGATTTTGAATTACTTCTAGGTAATCATCTTCTTTCTGAAGATAATAGGTCTTTATACCCAATTTGTCGTAATAGAGATTTAATCCGCATTCAGCATTTTTATAGGCTTTATCACAGATGCAAAATGGAGATTTAAAATTTAATCCAATCACTTCAATATTCTGTAACTTTAAAACCAAACAAGCAATTAAACTATCCAAACCACCAGAAATCAAACCTAAACCAATAGGGGCGTCATTTTTAATATCGTTCAAGATAGAACTCACCATTATTCATAGCTTTTTCAATATCAGTATCCATTCCGGTCTATCAGAATGGTGTTCTTTTATTTCTAACAATTCAGCAATATTTTGTCTTCTACAATTTTCGGGAATATTCTTGAGAGCTGCAGGGAAATCTAAATACACTTCTAGAATCTTACCCTTCTTTAGTTCCTCTAGTGCTAATTTAGTGTAAACAAATGTCAAAGGACAAACTCTGCCTCGAATATCTAATTGAGTGCTTTTTTTATAATACGGTTTATTTATACTACTCATTGCAAGCATCTAAACCCCCATAATTTGCTTCCTCAACTAAATCCTTGGCATCATCCCCACAGGCTATGCATTTGTTATCTCTGTGTACCTCGATAGAATCAAAACTGTTTCTTAAAAGATCGACGTACATTATTTTATTTGTTAATAAATCGCCTACATTTAGTAGGCATTTCAGCGCTTCATTGGCTTCCAAACAACCTAAAACTCCAGGAACGAAACCAATTACTCCCGCTTGAGAACACGACATACTTGAATCCCCCTCGGTGATATCGCCGAACACGCACCTATAACACGAAGTCTTATTTTCAGGAACGACAGTCATAATTTGGCCATGGAATCTCAATACACCGGCAATCGTGAAAGGTATTTTTAAACTAATACATGTATCATTTATTAGCATTTTGGTTGGGAGGTTATCAGAACCTTCAATAACAAAATCCGAATCTCTAAGTAATTTTTTTGAGTTTTTAGGCGTAATTCTATCGTTAATTATCTCAATAATACAATCGGGATTTAATGAATTTAGCTTTTCTGTTGCACTCGAAGTTTTTTTACTGTCAATATCCTTCGTAAAATGAAGTATTTGCCTATGCAAATTTGATATCTCCACAGTATCAAAGTCGATTAACTGTAGAGTTCCAACACCCGCAGCAGCTAAATAGTAAGCAGCAGAGGATCCGAGAGCACCCAATCCGATTAAAGAAATCTTCGAATTTAAAAGCTTCTTTTGTCCTATTCCTCCAACTTCTTTTAGCACAATCTGCCGTGAATACCTATTAATTTGTTCTTCAGTTAAATCCATTTATATTCATCTAAAATAAATATTTAATAGTGAAATTGTTTATGGTTATATTTAAAAAAAGCTGTAATTATTACATTATTATTTGGAACAATTCAAATTATGTGAAAAAAATGGATTCCTTTTTAATCAAAATATTTTATTATTACCTATTTCGGTGTAATTTATCCCAATCTATTTCTCTTCGTGGAAAAATTGGATTCTTGAAAGGCCAATAACTTTTTAACCATTTTTTTACAGTTATATAAAGTTTTTCATCTAGTCCGCGCTTTAATTCACTAGTTCTTACCCATGTGTATATTACTGCATCATAGTTATCTTTGTCTACTTTTAAATAAGACTTTAGTGGATGGATATAAACACATCCCAAACATCTCCCTTCATTTAAAGATACTACTGTATATGCGAATGATTCTCTATTTTTAAATTCGTTTTCATGCCTTCTTAAGTCTTCTAAATTTTGCTCTAATGTTAAATCTTCAGATGGCCAATTTGAATTAGGGCCAAATGTATGTTTTAAATGTTCAATACTACTCGTGACAGCTTCATAATCCAGTTCTAAATCTTGTTCACACAACATCCTCAACCTATATAACTTAGTTTCGAGAATTAATGGAATTATGAAATCGTTAGGTAAAAAAGGCATTATTATCTCAATATTTCTTTTTTTCAGTCATTAAAATTTATTTTTTTCTTATCAATGTTCCTATTTTTCCCCCAATTTTTTGCCTTGAGTTGCCTTCCGCCACGTCAAACACATTTTCGTCAATGAGATCGTAAATTGAATGTTTTAGAGTAATTAGAG
>SOKP01000189.1 GCA_004375715.1 Promethearchaeota archaeon
GAAATGCCAAAGAATAGAGGTAATTCCAATTTCTTATTTTCTTCTTTTAAAACTTGCTTTTTATATAAGAAATATGCTTCCAAAGAATTGCAAATCCCTGGAACGATGGGAGTCTCTAATAATGGATCGGCTATTAATTTTTTAAATCCTTCTTGTCTCAATTCTTGCGTTAATTTAAACAAATTTTTAACTCTTACTTCTGGTTCTTTAGGGAAATAGGCGGATTTAATGTTTGTTGGTAATATTACAATAGGTATATCTCTAGGAATACTTAAGAAATTCTTATAATTTCCAAGGTCAAAACTTAAAATTAAATCAACACCTTCATCAACTGCGGCGAGGATTTCACTTTTATCCATTGAATCAATGCTGATCAGGACATCAAAATTATTACGAATAAGATTAATTATTTCCTTTATCCTTTCGGGATATTTTTTATTTGCGACGCATCCAATATCGATGACATCAGCACCAGATTCGATGTAATGTTTTATTTTTCTAATTATTGCTTGATTATTCTTTTCTGGGCAATTTACTATTTCGGCAATAATCGGAGGCGGAAGATTTGGTCCGATCATTAGCTTCGAGGTGTTTTCATTTAAAAAAAA
Source organism: Promethearchaeota archaeon (assembly GCA_004375715.1). GTDB lineage: Archaea > Asgardarchaeota > Lokiarchaeia > Sigyniarchaeales > SOKP01 > SOKP01. The sequence goes on from SOKP01000189.1 coordinate 609, forward strand.
TGTGTTAAAATCAATGTTTTCTTTAGCAATTTCTACCTGTTCTTTTAGAATCTCTTTGTATTCTTTTTCGCCTGAGAACTCCATTATTCTATTAGCAGGAGTAGAATTTGAGAGTTCTAGAGGGTCTAAAAACTTCAAAACCATAGGAAGATCAGAAGCAAATTCTGGACCTTTTCTTATGGCAATTGATTTTAATTCCTCTAATTTTGTGGTGTCCCACTGTATAAATCCAGGGAGTAAAATTAAATCAAAATCTTGAATATTTATTTTTTTAATTATATCCTGAATTAAGGTTTCTGAAATAAAAGCGGAAATTGTTACTGGAGCTTTATAAACTTTTATATTATAATTTTTAATAGGAGAAATAACTTTTTCAATAATTGGATAACTACTTTGACCAGTTATAATTAAAATGTTTTTAATTTAAATCACTCAATAGTTTGTTTTTATCAAAAGTAATGTATATATCGTCTAGAACTGAGCCCTTAGCTTCTTTAATTTTTAGATTATTTACAATAGGAGCAAATTCTCCACCAAGTAGACCATTAGCAATAAAAGCTGCCCCTTGAGCTGCGTGTTTTGAAATGTTACCATAATTTTTCATCAATTTAACGGTAAACAAACCTTCTAAACGGTTAGTAATTTCGTCTTTAATAATCTGATTTTCTGCACCTCTTCCAGCTAATAATATCTCAGTTATTTGATCCTTATTCGAAAAAGAGGAGGATATAGCATAAATTGCCTTGATTAAATCCGAAATATAAGCTTGAAAAGCTAACCTTGTTTGCGGGTCATTTTTAACTAATCTCGTAAATTGGTTTAAGGCTAAATCGCTATGCCCAGATATAGAGGACAATCCTCCTCCGTATATGATTTTTTTCTTAATGTTTTTAATTAAATAAGCTAATTCTCCATCAAGGTTTCCACAGGCTCTAAAACCCATAATGTTGGAACCCCCTATCCCATCAATGACCTGCCCGTTTTCTATTGCTAAAACTGCTGTGAAAGCAAATCCAAGTTCAACCATAATGAAATTAGTTTTTGTAGGTTGTAGTTTTAAACGGTCAATTTGATCTCTAATTCCCGTAACGACAGTACAAAGTTTATCTGCCGTTCCCATGTCGATTTTATTTATTTTACGATATCGAGGGACTGTAGGTAAATGTTTAACTCCTGGAACAATGACTCCAGGAAGATTTTCTGCTTTTATCAAGCGAATAACTTCCCCTAATCCAACCAATTGTTCCCTCTCCTTCTTATCAAATTTTAAAAGTGTTAAAAAAATATCTTTTTCGGTAATATCCTTAACATTTTTTAGTGGTAACCCAAAACCGCTTGGTGCTACGATTAAATCAAGATTTTCTATTGATTTTATGATCGAAATCGCCTTGGAGGGATTTTCTATCACTTCTTTTGTAGAAATTGAAATATCTAAGATAACTTGCTTACCTTTTAAAGCGAAAAAATCCCATGATAATGAGCCAGGGTCGATTCCTAATACCTTACTCAATGGTTATCAAGCTCTAGTTGTTTTGCTTATAATTAAAGTTCAACAATTCTTTTTATTTTTATTAGTTTTTAATGCTTTTTATAAAATATTAAAGAGCTTGGACATATTCTTACTTATACCACCAAGAATTTGTAATATAAAAGGTAATGTCATCCAATTTTCAAGTAGACCTTACATCTATAGGTCTGAAAATAAATTATTTATATGAAGTTTTAGCTACAACTTATTCTATAAAGAATAATAAAATAGTTCCAAACACTGCCGCAATGGGTATAAGGTTGTTAAAAAATAATACAATAAAAATTTGGCCCTTCCCAAATACAACTACGTATAAAAATCTCGATGGTACTAAATTAATTGTTTTAAATTTTGTCGATGACATCTTTCTTTATGCGATAACATCATTAAAGGGTAATTATATTTCTAATAGTATCGAGACATCATCGGAGCAAAATTATAATTATTTTCCATTTGATGTGAAAAACGAGCAAAAGGCAATTTTTAAAGGAATTACACAAGATAATTTAATTCATTTGCCATATTTAAGTCAAGCGTGGGCTATTATCTCATGCGTAGCATCGAATAAAAATCAAACCGTGAAGAAAGATAATTTAGGACAAGTGGAGTTAGCTGAAATAAGTTTATCTGTAATTTTTTACGAAAAATTTAAAGAATCATTTAAGCTATATAATAGAGCAGAAAATTTAGCCTTGGAAACTATCGTTTTAGCTACAAAATTATATGTCGCCAAAGAAAAAAAAGATAAAACCTTATTCAATAAGATTAAGCTTAAAATTGAAGATAATATCAATGATATACTAAGATTTGGAAAAAATCCAAGCGCTTTGAAAGTAATTGAATATGTTAAGGACTATGTTAGTAAGTTAAGGATTTAGAATTTGTTTGATATTTTCTCAATAAACATCAATGGGTATTTGAGTTCTTCAACCCATTCTACTTTTGCTATGATTTCTACAGATTTGAACTCCAGAACGACTGTAGCTTCGATATGTTTCCCTGTAATTTCATCGTATTCAAACTCGGAAGACTTGTCTCCCTGAATTTGTTTACGATTAATATTAACTTTAACAAATTTAACATATGGTTGGCATGAGATGGACGCTTCGATACCTTTTTCAATAGAATCAATGACGCCAGAATTTGTGGAAATTGGCATCCCACATAGAATATGATAAAGCGCTCCTAACTTTATACCTATTTCAAAACTTGCTCTTTCTCCATCACTTAAATCAGGAGGAAAATATGCGTTTTCTTTGTTATTGGACATTAAAATTCATCTACAATTTCTATTTTTGCTCCGTGATTATTCGGTTTGCATAAGTAAATGTGTCCACCAACACCATTTACACGCCGCTGAGCAGCTTTTAAAAGATCACTTGCTTCATCGTCAGATTCTACGATTCCTACGACGCTAGGTCCAAAGGAAGACATTCCGTAAGCTTTAATCCCATAGTCTTCAAAAAATGTTAGAACATCTTTTACAATTTCATGTTGGAGAGAAATTTCAATTTTTTTAAACCCAATATTCTGTATTCTTTTTAGTCCTTCACCAAAGCTCAGTAAATCTTTTCGAATAATTCCAGGAACTAATTTCATTAAAATTTGATGTGATACTTCGTTCACTTCCTCTCTTGAGATGGGAGCATGTCTCTGAAAAATACTAACTTCTTCATCTCCATAGGCTCCTTTCTTTACATTTGGGATTACTAATACAAATCTCCAGTGTTCAGGAATTTGGTATCGTAAAATAGTAAGTGCGGGATTAGCGGATTTTGAAGCTGAAGAAGGGAGAAACGTTTCTTTTTCTTTACCTTTTCCAAATTCATGCCCAGCATCAACAATAAAACCACCTTTTTCAAATCCTCTCCAACCAATTCCGGAAGTTCCACCTCTATTGACAATTTTTGTCAGATCTTCTACAGAAACATTGTTAATATCTTTTAATTTAGTTATTGCTACTGCTATGGCTAATGAGAGTTGGGTTTTAGATCCTAATCCTACATGGCTTGGAAAGTATCTCTTTAATTTGAAGTGAAAGTTCTTATTATTTATGTTAAATGCTTTGAAAACCTTTGAGGCTTGCTCATTAATGACCTCAATCGATTCGCGATAATATTTATGCGCTTCAATTTGAAACTCCTGCGCATTATTAGAAGCTTCGAATATAACATTAGGTCTATCTAACATAAGACCAATTCCACCATCAACTCGACCAAGATATCCGTTTTCGTCGATTAGGGAAAGATGGATTCTACATGGTGTTGTAATTCTACATTTTACCATTTTGCTTCGAGATATTAAAAAAATTTGGAGCTATGGATAAGAATTTTTAAAATAATTTAAATTTGTTATAATTAAGAATTTAGCACTAATCATTTTAGAAGCTTGTTAATATTAGAAAACCAATATTTATAATCCCTCCTATAAATAGAGCTAATCCAATTTCCAGAAGTGAGATTTGAGTTGCAAATTTCCAGTTCGTCTGTTTTGCAATTAGGATAATTGTAGCGAAGCAGGGTATGTATAACATCGTGACCAGACTAAATGTAATCATCTGAATTGGAGTCAATAATTCTAGGAGTGTAACGTTTAAAGAATTTGCTAAAATCGATAAGAGAACCAAGGTTAACTCTTTCCTTAAAATCCCATATATCAAAAACACACCAGTTATAGCAGGTAACCCTAACCATAATACTGTGACAGGACTTAAAATAACATTTATTGGCTCTAAAGCGT
>SOKP01000028.1 GCA_004375715.1 Promethearchaeota archaeon
TCAATATTCCAAGGATTTCCTTTATTACACATTTCAGTTAAAAATACAGGACCTAAATATTTAAAAGAGAGCATTTTCAAATTATTCTCTCTTTCTTCAGTTAGATCCTCAGAAATTTTGATTTTATCATAAACCATTTCATCTTCATTTGCGAAAAACAATCCTAAAATTGCATTAATATTATTCATTTGTAAGAGACAAATAGTTCTTAGTTAATTTTCATTCTAATATTGAATAAAAATTCATAACTTTATATCTTGATTTTAAATAACTTGATTGTACTATAATCAGTAACAAACATTATTTGATAAGGGTTTATTATCAATTCAGCATCACATATCTCTTTATAAAAAGTTAAGAATACTATTTTTAAAATTAATTTAAAATGGAATGATGTGATAAAATGGAAACTCGAATTTTTGGAAAAACCGGAGCTAGGATTACATTTATTACAATGGGAGGATGTGGGTTAGGTTATGTTGATCAAAATGAGGCGGATAAAGCTGTAAAACTCGCAATGGATCATGGTATAAACATGATTGATGTCGCCCCAACCTATGGTAACGCAGAAATACGCCTTAACCATTGGATTGAAAAATATAGGGATAAATTTTTTGTAGCAGAAAAAACTCTTAAGAGAAATAAAAAGGGAGCTTGGAGGCGTCTTAACCAATCGTTAGAGAGGTTGGGTACTTCTTACTTTGATTTGTACCAATTTCACGCAGTTTCGTCAATTGAGGATCTCAATAAGATCTTAGGAGAAAATGGTGCTATGGAAGCTTTTCTGGAAGCAAAGGAAGTAGGGATAATAAAAAATATTGGTATTACGGCACATCACGATGTAAGGGTACTCCAGAAAGCTCTCGAGTTATCTGATGATATCGATACTGTTTTATTACCTGTTTATGTAGCAGCTTTAGTACGTCCTAGTCCTGTTAATGATTTTAAAAAGATACTAGAAATTACTCGCGAGAAAAACATAGGCGTTACTGCTATTAAAGCCATTTCTAAGAGTCGGTGGCATGGGGATGCGACTTATAAAACTTGGTATGAACCTCTTGATACTCAAGAATTAATAGATCAAGCTGTATGGTATACTTTGTCCCAAGAAGGAGTTACAACATATTCGTTACCATGTGATGTGAGGTTATGGCCGTTAGTGTTAGACGCCGCTACACGATACAAGAAACTTAGCGATGAAGAACAAAAACAAACCATTAAAAAAGCGAGAGAAAATGAATTTCAACCACTGTTTCCGGAGTAAACCTTGCGTGAAACTTTAAAGTTAATTACATCAAATCCTATAAAACAAAAAGAGAAAATAATAATAGTTTTCCTTTAGAACTATATTCTATAATAGTTGGTAAAAAATACTTATGCAAAATTATATTCTTTTAGTAGACTGTAGCGATGAAAAAGGACTTATCCATAAAATTACAGGCGTACTTTATGAAAACGGATTAAATATTATTAGCAATAGTGAATTTGTTGAACAGGAAAGCGACCACTTTTTTATGCGGTCAGAATTCACTGGAGAAGTTAATGAACATATTATAATTACTCAGTTGAGAGACGGCTTACCTGATAATGCCAATATTGATCTCATCAAACAAAGAAAAAAGAAAATTATCGTATTTGTTTCTCGTGAACATCATTGTCTAGGAAATCTTTTAATTAAAAATGAATATAAAGAAATAAATGCAGAAATAATTGCCGTTATCAGCAATCATCCAGATTTAGAATCGCTCGTCAGCAAATTTACGATTCCCTTTTATTTTTTCAGCCATCAAAATAAAACCAGAGAAGATCATGAAGAAGAAATTCTAAAAATACTCGAAAAATTTAAGCATGATTACATCGTATTAGCCAAATACATGAGAATTCTAACTCCAAAGTTTGTATCAAAATTCAAAAATCGAATCATTAACATACATCATTCATTTTTACCAGCTTTTATTGGAGCAGAACCTTATGTTCAAGCCTTTCAAAGGGGAGTAAAAATTATTGGGGCCACATCTCACTTTATCAATGAGGAATTGGATGAGGGACCGATAATTGTCCAAGAAGTTATTCATGTGGATCATAAATATTCTGTAAAAGATATGCAACGAGCCGGAAGAGAAGTAGAAATAATATCTCTTTCAAAAGCATTAAAACTTGTATTTGAAGATAGAGTTTTTATAAGTAATAATAAAACAATAATTTTTGAGTAAGGAAAAATAAACTTATTGGAATATAAGACCAAAATTAGTAAATTATCAAGTTCTTTTCTAATGGAACTAAGAATTATTGAAATATTTTTCCAGCAATATGAAGAAAAAAGAGCTCATTAACAAAGCAATGGAGCTAGGCTTTGAGGATATAGGATTTACATCAGCTGAATCTTTTGAATCACAAAGAGAAATATTAATCTCGCGAAAAGATGAATATTCATGGCTATTAAGTAAAGGTACAGATATTTTTAATGGAGTAGATCCAAAATTTTTTATGTCCGATGCAAGAACGATTGTTGTATTAATAGATGTTTACTTTAAAGAAAGTTTTCCCACGGAATTAGAGGGTCATTTCGGGCGTACATATTTAGACGACGATCGTATGACAAAAGGACAACTATATCAAAGAATAAAAAAATTTCGTGTTTTTCTAAGAGATAATGGAATTGATTCAAAAGTTCCATTTAATCTACCCCACCGATTATCTGCTGCTAGAGCAGGATTAGGAACTTTTGGAAAAAATAATTTTTTCTATTCTAATAAGGTTGCGAGAAAAAGTTCATGGATTACTCCGATTCCAATTATCATAAATTATGAGTTTGCACCTGATAAGCCTACAATTGAGATTGGTTGCCCAGATTGGTGTAAAAATACATGTATAATTTCCTGTCCCACTGGTGCTTTAAGAAAACCTAATACTGTTGATCCAAGAAAATGTATTTCTTATCTCAGTTATTACGAAGAAGGGATCACCCCAACTGAACTAAGAGAACCTATGGGTCTTTATGTTTATGGCTGTGATCGTTGTCAAAATGTATGTCCTCGTAATCAGGCATGGTTAGCAATGGATTTACCCCTAAATAAGAGAGTTAAAGCAAAAATGGACGATTTCGAATTGACTAAATTGCTCCATATGAGTAAGCAATATTATAAGTCAAATATATGGCCGCACATGTTTTACATGTCCTTTAATGATATCTGGCGATGGAAGATGAATGTTGCTCGAGCTATGGGAAACACTCATGATCGCAAATACATCCTTGAATTAATTAAAGCATTTGGAGAGAATAAGGATAAAAGAGTACAAGGTATGATTGCTTGGGCTTTAGGTAAACTAGGTGGCGAAAAATCGAAGGAGGCTTTAAATCTCTTTCTTTCAAGTAGTGAAGGGTTGGTGAAAGATGAAATCACCAACGCATTAGACAAATTTAAATAAGAAGAAATCGCTACTAGAGGAGAAAATTATTACACTCTTTTTTTTTGTCGTAGAATTTCGATAAAACTTTCAATTTGGTTGGACAGTTGTTCCGCATTATGTTTACGAGGATCATTCATATCGCTCGAAATTATTAGACTTGGAATATCGTATTCTTCCATTAGATTCCGTTTTAAATCATACATTCCACAAGAATTTGGACGGCAAGATAGATTCTCGTGCATAATTATCCCATCAATTTTATATTCCCTTACCGTCTCTTCGAATTTTTTTATTCTGGTTTCAAGATCGTAGACATACCAAAAACTCATCATTAGTTCTGACATTGCCTCAATGGGAGAATTCAATACCATTTCCTTCGTAACATTTGGATTCATGTATTTGCTAAATGCATACGTATAGGGTTCGTAAACTATGATCGCGCCATATTTTTCAAGTTTGCTAAAGAAAGATAGATTATGCCAAAAAGGGATACCTTCAAAAAGCAGCCTATAATTTTCATTTTCCAAAGCACCAATGCCATTATCCACTCTTTGTTTAGCTTCTCTATACATTCTTTTATACAATTTAATAGGTTCTTTTAACCCAGGCATCGTAAATAGAGGAAAAAGGCCTCCAAATGTATCCCTCGTCGAAATTGGGCAGGGAACTTCCTTTCTTAGTTTATAAATATCTTGCCATACCATGCTTAGATTCCACGAATTTTCGGTTACTTCTCTCGCTCTTTCCTCATTATATTCGTATCCTGTAACCTCCTGCATGAAATCTATAAATTCGTACAATTGCTCTGCAACATATTTTTTATAGTAATTTAATTGTCTATTATTTGTATTACTTACGACATGTGGAACATCAAGAGTAAAGTGGGGAACATTCATTCTTTCTGCCTGAACTTCAAACCAGTTCACATGTGTGTCACAGATAACATCAGTTGAAAGCATAAATGTGGGCTTTCTAGTACCACCTTCTATCATTCCCGCATTACTTGCCACAGCTCCGATGTTAGTTTTAAAATAAGAGCATAAATCGTACGAGAATCCTTGTGTTTCGGCAATTTCTATGAAATTTTGAGAAAATTTCTGAGCAGCACTCACCGTGGCACTATTTTCTGGAAGCATTGGTTGCACATCCATTGCATAGAGCATTTCGACGGGACTGCCAGATGTAGCCCATGCAGTCGGTTTACCATCTCTATAAGCTTGTTCGATTGCTAAAAAATGTCTACCCATGATATTTTTTAACCCTTGTGTAGCGTTCAGCATTTTATTGTGTGTTTTTACAACTTTTGACATTTAATCACCTCTATATTATTTCAGCAAAAGCTGAAAATCTGGTGGATAATTGTTTGTATGATTCTCTGTTATATGTTACTTCGACAAATAAATACGGAATTTCGAGTTCTTTAAATTTTTTTTTTAAATATGGATGATC
>SOKP01000277.1 GCA_004375715.1 Promethearchaeota archaeon
ACGAAACCCTTAATATCTGAAGGGTCTCCTTTTGTTTTTTCTGCCCACTCAATTTTTACTTTCATACCAGTCTTGACTTCATCAGGTTTTAAATCAAGTAATCTATAAACTATAGCAGTGTTGCTTCCATCAATTTGTATCATCCCAAGCAATAAATCTTTAGCCTTCCTATCCGTTCGGTCGTTAACCCTGTAAGGTGTTATTGTATAATTCTTTAAAATTCCCGTATCGGGTAAATCAACCCAGTTCTCTTCCAATGGAATTACTACATTACATTTTCCGCATATTTTTCTCGGAGGAACAAAGACATCACCGCATTTAGGACATTTATTACCAACTAATTTTTTATCCTCTAAATTGTCTAAAAACTTATCAAGGTATTGGCCAACCCAGAAATTAAAGTCAGCACGTACCATACCTTTATTCGCTACAATTACTTTATCTTCACTCATATTAGTCCCGATTTTATTTTAATTTTTATGAGAATTAGTTCCTAATTCTTTAAATATTTATTATATTAGGAGTTTCAAATTTGAATAAATAAAGGAAAATTGTCGAATTTTGAATAATTATTATAAAATTAATCTTACATCTTTCTACTTTAATAGAAGAACCTCTTTTTGGTGAGTTAATAAAAATTCTCGATTTTTGTAATAATATCTTTACTAATCTAAAACTTCTAAAAAGTTTTATAAAGAATCTTTTAATAAATTGTTATTTATATCGAAAGATATTTGAATAAATTTATAACAAAAACATTCAAAATAGAAAGTGATATCAAATGGTTATAGAAACAAACATTACCAAGATGCTTGGAATTAAACACCCAATTTTAAGTGCCCCGATGGGTCCATTTTATACAACGAAATTAACCGTAGCAGTGTCAGAAGCAGGAGGATTAGGTGTATTAAGCCATGTTACTCTCCATGGGACAGTAACTTTAAATGAAATGAAGAAAAGCATGGAATATGTGGTAGAACACACCGATAAACCTTTTGGTTTTAATATTAGAACTGCTAGATTACAACCTGATGCAATAAAACTTTGTAGGCAATTACCTAGATTCATTATGGAAAATCAAAGAATAAGAGAACAATGCGTTTATTTGATTACTAGTGCTGGTTCACCTAAATTGATTTATAACAAACATTTTGAAAAATTAAAGGAAACTGGTTCAAGAATTAAGCATTTTCATGTTGCTCCTTCAATACGTTTAGCTAAAAAATTAGTGGATAGCGGAGTTGATGGAATTGTTGCAACTGGAGTCGAAGGTGGAGGTCACCAATCTTACGATAATATAAGCACATTGGTACTTTTACAAGAAATAAGACAAAAATTACCTGAAGTTCCTGTAATTGCTTCTGGAGGCTATGCTACAGGTGAGGGATTAGCTTCTGCCTTATCTATGGGCGCTGGGGCTATCGCGATGGGTTCAAGATTTATTTCATCAAAAGAATGTGAATTCCATGATAATTACAAACAAATTGTAGTTAATTCTAGTACATCTGATACAGAACTAAAAACAGGGATTTTTGGTCCCGCAAGAGTGTGGAAGAACAAACTTGCAGAAACGCATGGTTTAATTGAAAGTAAAGAAGAAAAACAAGCTGGAGAATTTTCAATGTCCAAAGTTGAAAGGGAACTTGCTGAATTAGAGATGACTTATCAAGGAAATGTTCAAGATGGCACTGTTTACTTGGGACAAAGTATCGGACTAATTGATCGCGTTGAAACGGTAAAGGATATAATTGATACTATCGTATATGATGCAGAAAAAAATTTAAGAAATGCTTTTAATACAATAAAATCATCTTATATAGAACAGGCACTAGAATTAGAGCCTTTATAAAAAAATTTTAATTTTTTAAACTATTTTTTTTCAAGTTTATTTATTTTTTTCTTAGATTCATCGATATTATATTTTAAGGTGAAGGTGAATTTCAAAATTTGGTAATATCAGCATACTACAACGATTAAAGTGTCTTCATGAACACTTTTTCATCAAAGTTCGATTACTAGATTATTTCTTCCATTTAAATATCCTAATAATTAGATAATAAAAGGTAATCAAAAAACTAATATAACCAAATAGGACGTATTGTAAAGATGGGTAGGTTTTGGAAAAAAATAGAAGCGGATCTTTTAAGTTCGCCCGAAGAAACGATGGGATTTTCCCGTGAGTTTTCATCGTTGAAGGAAAGTTTTACTATTAAACAGTACGACTTCACTTCGCTTGAACAAGTAGAAGAAATCAAAAGAGAGCTCTTAGGAAAAAGAATTTTGATACTTAATGCTACAGATGTATTAAAAAATATAGATATTACTCAACTCAAAAGAGGAATAGAAGATTTAAAATCGTTCTTGAGAGAAAACGGGGGTTCTATGGCTCGACTTGGAGATAAATATTTAATATTGACACCAAACTCTTGGGTTAAAATTTCTAATTAGCAATTTCCAATTAATAAATTAGAGAAAATAAACTAAACTTCATAAATATAATATTTCTTCCAAAAATCTTTGACTATGCCATAGTATTCATTTTTAGAGAGAGGCGTTCCTCTAACACGCGCTTGCCAGATAGCATTTTTTACTTGATTCTCAAATAGTGAAGTGACATTTTCATTATGACGCTTAATTTCAGGTTTAATATTGGTAAAATTAGCCATAATTTGTATAATTTTTTTCTCGTTTTGGTAATCTTGGTTAATTTGAATCATTATTTCACCCTCCGTTTATTATTAAGTATTATTATCATACGATTCCAAATATAGTTTGCAAGAATAAACTTTGATTGGAGTTTTGAATAAATAATAAACTAAAAATACTAATTCAACCAAAGAAAGCAAAACTAAACCTTAGATTAATTAGTAATTTTTAGGACCCTTATTTTACAATTTAAGGTTAGTATTGATTAGACGGACGACTATCTCTTTTAAAATAGGTGTGAGATCGTTTTTCATAGCTAGTCCATCTAATTCTAAATCGCAATTTAGTTTATTAAATTCCATTAAAGAGTTGGAAATTGCTGATTCTAGATGATTTTTCTGTATCAGGTTTTTCTTATTATCAGTTAGTCCGCAAATTATATCTTCTGCAAAGCAATTAATCATTTTATCTTTAAATTCTGTTATTTTATAAAATGAGCCGAATCGAAGATAGGATGATAAGAATTGACTAACAGCTTTTTCAATTTCACTAGGGAAAATTTGTTTTTTACTAATACAATAAGTTTTAATCATTCTTTCTAAAAGAGAGCCATTAAATTCGTAAATTATTTTCTTATTCGATTTAGTATTTTCATTTATTTGCTTATTTTTCATTGCTTCTTCTTCTTTTCTTGAAAATAAGACACCCTCATAATCTTTTACAATTAGATTTGATAGAGCAGAGCGTAGTATTATAATATTTACATTAATTTTATTACTACCTTGGAAATGTGTAGGAACATTATGCATGTGTCTAATTAAAATATCGTCTATATTTAGGTTTTTAGTATCATAAGGACTAAAAAATATTTCATATAATGCGCTAAAGTTATATTCTTGAATATTTTTTTTTATTAATGTTCTCAAATATTTATCAATATCGAGGAAAAATCGAAAAATGCAATCGTCAATAGCAAGCGCTAAGTTGTTTTGTGGATATTGCGCTCTGATAAGATATTTTTTGTATTCTAATCGGATTTTTTGAGCCCTTATCCATTCTATAGCGAAATCTAACAAACTTTTCCCGATTATAATTTTATCTTGAAAATAGAGAAGAATACCATAAACATCATCATAGGATGATCCAATAGTTTGATTGAAAAGAAATTTTGCTATCATGCTTAATTGGTCTTGATCTTTAACTTGCCTTTTAATCCTGTTGTAATAAGAGATTAGTCTTTCTTTGTCAATTTTATACTTATTTTCAAACTCTATACATTCCATTTTTTTCTTCTCATTAATCTATAATTAATTTAATTATCAAGGTTGGATTCCAAATCGTTGAGGCTTTCATTAGAAAGAGTATCCCATCTTTTAAACCTAAAATTAGAGTTTATTTTAAACATGATATCGTGAATATCTCTATTTTTATCCAATATTAATCGTAAATTTTTTTTATAGAAAGAAATTTTATTCGATTCGTTAAATCCTTTAGTATCTTCAATCAAAATAACGCCATAGCTCTTTTTTATAGTTTTATTAGCAACGTATTCTTCTAAATAAATCAATTTTTTCTCTTTAGAATGTAATTTAATTAATCTAATATTAGGATGTATGCTGGTGACATTGAATAACTTTAAAGTCTCATCTATTAACTTTTCATAGTAATCAGGTAAAATCGCCATAACATAATAAGAAGGGATAAATTCTAAACATTTTTTTCTTAACAAGCTATCCTTATCAAAAGTAAGCAAATTTGATGCCTTATAGTACTTAGATACGATCCTTTCAATTAATCCTACACAATAATAATTATGTTGTTCTTCCCAATACGCTTTTCTTGATGATCCAAGAGAATAATCAATTAAATTTAAACCTCGGGTTAATTCTTTTTGTACAAATTTAGAATATTTAAATCTGCTTCCTAAAAAATTCTCTCCTACAATCTTTCCTTGAATTAGTGCAGGGAGGATATATTCACATACTTCGTCAGCAATCTTTTTAATATCTTCTGTATAAGGAGATGCTATTAATGCTGAGAGATTAGCTATCCCGTCTATAGTTTCTTTCGATGAATTTATATTAAAAAAGGATTGAAACCTTTTCTCATTATAGGAGCCTTGATTGCGTAAAATTAAGGCAGATTCGATAAAGTCAATATTCCAAGGATTTCCTTTATTACACATTTCAGTTAAAAATACAGGACCTA
>SOKP01000302.1 GCA_004375715.1 Promethearchaeota archaeon
TTCACCATCTAATTATTAAATATTTTTATAAATTAAATTTCTATTTTGATAGATTAATTAATAATACTTATATTTTTTTAGATTAAATAAATTATTAACGATTAAAGAAAAATAAAACCTCTATGGTCTAAAATAAAATGGTATAAAATCATGGAAGAATATGAAAAAGAAAACTTGTTTGTAACATTCAAAGGAGTTATTGAGAGTATCATTTTCGACAAACGCAGAAATCCAAAGAACAATAAAACCCTTGATGATTTTCAGGCAAAAATAAACATGGGGCTTCATATTGAAGAAGATTTTTACTTATGGGTTAACCTTACTGCCGAAAATGGGAAATACACCCTTAATAAAGGTAAATTGGATGAATACGATTTAGAAATAATGGCAACTCCAGAAGATTTGATGGGTTTTTCTAGCGGCGAAAACTCAACGCTCCACATGATGTTGAAAAAGAATAAATACGGATTTAAAAAGTTAAGATACGATAAAAGTAGCGACGGAAAAAGAAATTTTGGCATATTGTTAAAACTACCGAAAGTCCTCGTGTTAGATAAGATCAAACCACCTAAAAAATAGCAAAATACCCTATAAATAGCCTAACTAATATTTTTGTATAGTTTTATTTTTGAAAATGAAACTAAACTTTTGTTCTCTTAACTTAGATGACCTAATTTCGTATTGATGCTGAAACACATCAATTTCTCCTGTTTTTTCATCGAGAAACAAAACAATAAAAGATGGATTTCGACTTGCAACAAATGACCATGCTCCGGTGACGCTTCCAGGATTCAACAATAACACTCCATGATTAGTTAGAACAATTTCTTCCTTGTGAGTGTGTCCCGATATGAGGATATTATAGTTGTTGTCAATCGCGAGATTTCCAAGCTGTGCGTGATCTCCCCTTGGGTGGATTTGATGACCATGTGTTAACCCAACTGTTAAATTTTCTTTAGTTTCTATAGATACCTCGATGTGTTGATAAATTGGAGCATTTTGGTTTCCACCATAGTAATCCATATTTCCAACTACAACTAATACTTCGTTTTTTGTTATTTTTTTTAAGTAACTCATAAATATTGGTGCTTTAACAACGTCACCAGTAAAAAAGGTATAATCGAACTTTCCATTTAGTACATTCTTTTCTAGCACATCACAAATTTGAACTGGAACATTTTTGGCTCGACGAGGTATGTGAGGATCTCCAATTGCCAATATCTTTATCATAAGTACCTCGAAAATATTTAAGTGGTAGGAAAAATAAATCCTTATATTTAATTCAATAATCTATGATTTGTTCAAATGTTTATCTGGTAATTATTAGTTCTTCTAATTTCTTTTTCATTTTTTTTATGTGAGGTTTCTCAAAATGCTTTCTAACGGGCTCTAATATCTCAGTTATCTTATTCGCTACTCCAATTTTTAGATCAAGAGGGTGCAAGCTTTTTGATAAAAATGCTTTCTCTAATTCTGTATAAGAATTGAATTCTATGTCTCCACCAAATTTTGGTTTTCTTTCAATTAGAATATTTGAACCTTTATTTCGAAAAATCACATATTTAGCCCAATCTAAAATTGGATTAACAGAAACATTTCCCTCGGGACAGAATGCGTTTTTCACTTTATTTTTTATTTCTTCTGGAGTATCGTTAACAAATACAGCTGAATTTGGTATTGATTTACTCATTTTCATATCTGACCACATTTCTTGAAGTTGAGTTTGATCTTCAATGGGCCAGATTGCAGGTTTTGTCAATCCAAGTATTAAATGATGATGAACGCATATAGGTTTTATTTTTTCTCCGATTGTGTTTACAAGATTGTTTTTTTTCATTTTTAACGCAACATCTCGAGCTACAACATGTGCTTTTCTCTGATCATATCCTGCATGGGCTAAATTAACATTTTGTATAAAAATATCAGCAACTTGCATAGCGGGATACAGTAATTTGGCGAAATCAACCCCTTCACCTAATTTTCGTCCCATTATCGTGATACTTCTGTGCATTCTGTTAAGAGTTGTGTTTTTGCATACATCAATAAATGTCTCCCAGTATTCGTCATTATTGTGATAAAGATCGGTCCCTAAAGTGAATTTAACTTTCTCTGCGTCAGCTCCAACAGCTCTCAAGCAAGCTTTTAACCCTTCTTTAAAATAACCAGTCGCAATTTCCTGGATTTGTTCTAAATCTCCGCCTAATTTATCATTTATCCAACTATGCCAATCAGCTAAGAACACTGAACAGTTAGCCCCAGCATCTAAGAAATCTTTTATTTTTGACATACAGACAATACCTGTCCCTAAGTGAACCTTTCCTGAAATTTCAAATCCAATATAATGATTTAAAGGCACTCCAGATTCCAAATATTGTTTTAAATTGTCCTCAGTTAAAATTTCTTCAGTTCCTCGTTTAATTAATTCAAATCGTTCTGAGACATTCATGAGTATAAATAAAATTAGAAGATTTAATTATTTTATTACTGAAGAAATTGCGTTTAGTAATAGGAAGATAAATAGTAGAAAGGGTTGTTAGCTCTTATAATTCCTTATTTTTTTCTTTAATTACAGCTTGTGCTGCTGAAATTCTCGCAACAGGTATCCTAAACGGTGAACAAGACACATAATCCAAACCAATTCTGTGAAAAAACTCCACGCTTTTTGGCTCTCCACCATGCTCACCACATATTCCAATTTTTAAGTTGGGTCTAGTCTCCCTCCCCAATTTGATTGCTATTTTCATTAATTTTCCTACTCCATCTTGATCAAGTGTTTCAAACGGATTTCGTTCAAGAATTTCCTTATTCAAATAAACTGGAATGAATTTACCTTCAGCATCGTCTCGACTGAAACCAAATGTCATTTGTGTTAAATCATTAGTTCCAAAGGAGAAAAATTCCGCTTCCATAGCAATCTCGTCTGCGGTGAGAGCTGCCCTCGGAATTTCAATCATTGTTCCAAACTTGTACTCTAAATCCACGCCGTAATCTTTAATTGTCTCTTCTGCTATTTCAAGTAATTGTTTTTTTACGTATTGAAGTTCTGATATCATACCAATAAGGGGGATCATCACTTCAGGTTTGACTTCAACCCCTTGCAGTTTTAGTTCGCAAGCTGCTTGAAAAATAGCTTTAACTTGCATTTCGTTGATTTCTGGCCAGACTATACCAAGACGGCAACCTCTAAGGCCCATCATGGGATTTTCCTCTGATAAGGAGCGAATTAATTTAATAACTTTCTTCTTTGTTTTTATTTCTTTGTCAAGAGGGCTTGTTTCTAGCAGAGATTTAGATAGAGAATTTGTCATTTTCAATTCTTGATACTCTAATAAAACCGTGGATAATTCGGGTAAGAACTCATGCAAAGGAGGATCAAGTAACCTAATTGTCACAGGTTTACCTTCCATAATTTTAAAGATTTCTAAGAAATCTCCTTTTTGCATTGGTAAAATTTTATTTAATGCATCTTGACGATCTTCCATGGTTTGAGCCATTATCATTTTCTGAACCACTGGCAGCCGTTCTTGGCTCATGAACATATGTTCGGTCCTCGTTAATCCTATACCTTCGGCGCCGAATTCTAACGCTCTCTTAGCGTCTAAAGGAGTGTCTGCATTTGCTCGAACACCCATGGTTCGAACTTCGTCAGCCATTTCTAATAATTCTAAGAATTCACCCTTTATCTCGGGTTGTATTAATGGAACTATTCCTTCTATTATGCGTCCTGTTGTTCCATCAATTGTAATGTATTTACCTTCTTTAATAGTAGTCCCTCCTACCTTAAATTCTCTAGCTTCCTCGTCAATTTCAACATCTTGAGCTCCGACGACTGCTGGTTTACCCATTCCTCTTGCAACAACGGCAGCATGAGATGTTTTTCCACCAAATTGAGTCAAAACGCCACTGGATGCATATAAACCATGAATATCCTCAGGTTTAGTTTGAGGCCGTACTAAAATTATCTCTTTTTCTTGAGAATTAGCCAATTCTTCAGCGCGATCAGAATCAAATATAGCGATTCCAGATACGGCACCTGGTGAAGCGTTAATACCTTTTGCTAAAACACGCACTATAGCATTCTCATCTATACTTTTAAATAAAAGTTTCGATATTTTGTTTGGATCGATACTCATAATTGCTTGTTCCCGAGATATTAAACCCTCTTTGACCATATCCACTGCGATTTTAACAGCTGCTGAAGGTGTGCGTTTTCCATTTCTAGTTTGCAGGATGTAAAGGACTCTATTTTCTATTGTGAACTCAATATCTTGCATATCTTTATAGTGGTTTTCGAGTTTAACCATCGTTTGCTTCAAGTCTTCATAAATCTCTGGAAATTCGTTGGCGAGTTCTTCAAGTTTCTTAGGGGTTCGTATTCCTGCAACTACATCTTCTCCTTGAGCGTTAGTTAAATATTCCCCAAACTTTACATTCTCTCCATTCGAAGGATCCCGCGTAAATGCTACTCCTGTAGCGGAATTATTTCCTTTATTTCCGAAAACCATAGCTTGTACATTAACAGCTGTTCCCAAATTAGGAATATTAGAAATCTTTCGATATGTAATTGCTCGCTTGTTGTTCCAAGATTTAAATACCGCTTCTATTGATAAAAATAGCTGTTTAAAGGGATCTTGAGGGAACGGTGAACCTATCTCCTTTTCGTATAAGGCTTTATAATCAGCGATTACTTTTTGTAAATCTTGGTCTTTTAGATCTGTATCTTGAGCAGTTCTAGAGATCGCACGCTTATATTTATCAAGAATTCTTTCAAATTTCTCATCCCCGATCCCCATGCAAACGTCACCAAACATTTG
>SOKP01000296.1 GCA_004375715.1 Promethearchaeota archaeon
TTATTAAAATAATCTGATTCTAAATTCGGATAGATTTTTTTCTTTCTCCCTTCGCTTCTGAAGTGAATGAGATTTAGGTCCTTTAACTTATTAATATGATATTGAATTGTTTTATGGTCAACCTTAAAGTGTTTTGTAATTACGCTGTTCCAAAGACCTGGCTCTTTCTCAATCATTTCGAGAATACCTAATGTTAACTTGCTCTTACTCAATCGAAGATCGAGGTTCGAAATAGGATTTTTTTGATAATACGGAAAGTATGCTATGAAATTTCCGATCCTTTTTTTACCTACTACCTTGTAAGTTTCTAAAATATCGAGGTGCCAGACGAGATTACCAGCTGCTATTTCAGTTTTTCGTAGTAACTCATTAAAATGAATTCCAGGTTCTGTTAGAATTAAGTCAATTATTTTATTCCTATTCTCGTTCTCCAAAACGTCTTCTAAGCTTAATCGATGCGCACCCTTTTCAATTGGAATGGTTCTAGTTTTTAGGTATTGGAAATAATCTTTTTTTGAAATTAAAATCGCGATTGAAGCAATTCCTATGGCACCAACAATTAAAATAATCATTAAAAACCAATTATCAAAGATATTAGCGACCTCATAAAAAGTAATATAATATTCCGTGTCTGCTTGAAGGTTAGAGATTGAACCGGCTAATGTATATTCTGAACTAGATTCATTTAGTTCTTCGGTTGTATCTATAAGTTCCCAAGAGTCTTGTGAGGATTCATACAACGCTAAAGAATATTCTAAGTTAGGATTTAAGCCATATTGCGATCTTTTGAAACTGTATATTCTCAGAGATTCTATTGTAGCATTAGTTTTTATTTGAAGAATACAATTATATCTATACTGAAATTGATTATCAGCTTTTCTTGGTTCTTGAGGTGTTCCAGGCATCCCAAAATTCTGCATTGAGACTTTAGAAGTTATATTTAGAGAAATAGGGTTGCTACTATTGATAAGAAAATAAATTTGACGGTTTTCAATATTATTATCGTAATGGATGTTAAGATCAATAAAAGAATCGGTGGAGATATCGAAAATTATGTTATTAAAAAAGACATATTTCACAGATTCGTTAGGGTAGACCTTATCCTGAGTAGAAAATCCCGAAACATTTTCAGTTCGAGAAGCTAAAACTTGAGAAATTAGAATATTGAAATTAATGATTACTAATAATAGAACAAAAAGGCTGAATAATTTTGATCTGTTCTTTAATTTTAGTGTAAACATATAGTTAATCTAATTTTTGTAGTTAGAATATTTTTACTTAAAAATATAAAAAAAAAATTATTAATTATATAATATCTTTGTCGATTATTTTCTCTTTTTTATGTAGAACACTGAAGCGATTATTATTATTGCTGCAACTCCGCCACCAATGCTGAATCCAACTATTGCTAGTGTGTAATCAGGTATGAGTATTGTCCATGTAGAAAAGTGAGTTACCTCGGCAGTCAAATAACCATCTACAACAGTTGTTGGTACGCTAACCCATTCGCCTGTTGCTTCGTCGTAGTAAGCCCATTCACCCATTCGATTTTCATTAGTAGCACTTATACTTAACCTTGCTCGCGTAAAAGTTCCGTCGCATTCCAATTCGACAACAAATCCTTCTTGATATTGGACCTGATTACGATTTCGAGTTCTTATTTGATGCGTATTTCCTTTTTGTAGCCCTAATTCTTGCTGTTCTTCAGTACAAGTCATAGTCATTTGAAGATCGCCAGTTCCTTGAATTTCGACGGCAAAATCTTTATCACCGATTCTTAAAGCATCACAATCAATGTTTAAATTTAAATTGACATTGGCTTCCACTCTTAATCGAGTTCTGTTCCTAATTCGAAACATGCTCATAGTGTTAGCTTGTATTTGTGCTTGGTACGTGTCAGTTGGAACTTCAAATGTTTCGTCGGGATTACCAACTGCGACAACATTATACGAAGTAATCGTCGAAAATAAAATCATTAGGAAAAATGTGCCTAAGAGAATTTTACTTAATTTTTTCATTTTTTTTATCACTAAATTGTTTTAATTAAAACAAATAAAAGCGGTATTTAAAGGATTGAGGAATAACATTCTCCCATTGAATGACGAAAATAAGATTGAGAATTGACTAATTTAAATTTTTTTTCTTTAAACATCGATAATGTTAGATTAAAGGATATGTTCGCCAAATTAAAAAACGATGGGGATCGATGATAATAGATAAAAAGATATTTATACATAGATGTCTAATTAACATTTGATCCCCTCCTTTTTGGATTAATCTAATTCATTTCGAATAAGAAAGACAAATAAAAATAAATTTAATAAGATGTATAAAAAATGAAAAACAAAAAAATAGTAATTGGAACAATGCTACTCTTGTTTGCTATAAGTGGAATATGTAATATAACAAATGTATCTGCCTTTACTGATACAATCTATATATCACCATCGTCTTATGCATACTATTCCTTAGGATATTTAGATGTAGGGGATAAACTCTTAATTAATGAAATTGATTCTGATGGAGGAATTGATGTTATAATTATGAATAAAGATCAATTTGACGCATTTGAAGGTTATAGTTTTTCTTGTGAATATTTATGGCAAGATATTGTATATTTATCTGGTTGGTCGTTCGGTATATCTGAAAGTGGAGATTATTATTATATTATTTTGTGGAATAAAGCTTAACTTACTGGAAGAACTGTATATGTTGATATATCTATTGATAGGTATACACCAGATCCTATTGATATAAGACCTATAGTTGCGTTAATAATAACAGTTGGAGTAATAGCAGGATTGGTAGTTGGTATTGTATTAGTAATAAAAAACAAAAAGAAGAAAAGAGAAGTAGAAACACAAGTTCAGGAAGTGATAAAACCGAAATCTTTCTATTGTCCTAATTGTGGTGCTGAAAATATAGATGTAACAAGTGATTATTGTTCTAATTGTGGAAGTAAAATTAAGAGATAATTAATTTTTTTTTATTGTAAGAGTATTAGATTTACTGGTACTCCAATAAGAATAAATTTAATAGAAGGAATAAAAATGGAAGAATATGATTTAAAACCCTTTGAAGAAAGAAATCCACCCACATTTACATATTCTGATAGAACAAAAGTTTATGGAAAATTAATTGATGAAGTTCAATCAGATAGTCAAATCATAGACGAAAAAGCAACAGGCATTGTTTATAGAAATTTAGTTCAGAAAATTAGATTAGAAGATGGAAATGAAGTTTTTAGGTTTTGTTATTATATGATAAATTTGGACGATGAAGAACCAAACTGGAAATATCGTCAATCTGCTTTAATGCTGAATAACAGGGAACTTAGAGAATTACTTAACAAAATGAAAGAGAAAGGTTGGATTAATATAACATTTATTTAAACAAACAAATAATTTATTTTTCGAAGATCATAGTCTAAAGAAATATTTATTTTTTTCTTCAAATTCTATAAGCTAACAAAGAATTTACTATTGTCTCTTTTTCAAATCATAAGAGGGAGCTTTTTTCCATAAGAGGTAAAAAACTATAAACAATGTAAGACCAATTAAAACACCCCATCCAAAAGAAGCAGGATCATTCATTATGAAACTAAGAAAAATTATACCTACTAACGAAGCAATAAATAGTACACCAATTATAAAATGTGTAAAATTGTGTTCATTTGAACGATGTGTGTATGATCCTCTACTGCCTTTAACTTTACTCATAATATTAAATTAGAATAGAGATATTTAAAGATAGAGTTGATTATCCTTTAGATAAGAATTCCATTAGGATAAAAGATAATTATTAATGGAAAAAAAAAGACCAATAAAATATTATTCTTATTGTCTATTCCCATAGTTGAGTCTAATAACTAAAATAACAAAATGAAAATGAAGAATTATTTACTCATTTGTAAATTTTTATATTCATTAAACTTCTAATATATCAAAACCAAAAGGTAAACTAAAATGAAATTTAAAGATATTGAAACTATATTAAAAACATCAAATCCAAAAGATTGGTTATACGATATAGACGATAGAATTTATACATATAAGACATATGTTAGGTTGAACATTCTAACAAAATTTCCAGATGATACTGCCTCGGATAGGAAATTTGAGGAAGATTGGGTAAACAAATTCTCAAGTAAAGATGCTTGGATGCTGATTGCTAAGGTATATTATAGTGGATCTTTTGTAAAGCAATACCTCTTTGTTATGGCTGATGGGGATAGAATTATTAGTGGAATACCAAAATCAGCTACAGAGTTAGAGATTACTCATCTTCAATACAACATGGGAAAAATATTGAGCTACCGAAATGTAGACGCCAATTTAAGTGATTATGATTTTAAAATCGAAACTGCTGGAATCAAAGTTAAAAAAGCAATAATTTACTAAATTTAATTATTTTTTTCTTTAAAATTGAGTCCAAAAATAAATCTAACAAGATTGGAATGTGGATTCATAAATCTAATTGGAGATTATTTATCTCGGAGATTTAATAATATGATGTCAATAAAATTTGATTTTTTCAAGAGAAAACTTTAAGCAAAGCTATGAATTTGAATCTGGAAAGGATTTTAAGGTAAGATCAAGAAAAAAAATCTTAATCGCTTTAGAACAATACGCTAAAGATAAAAATAAAAATTTCACTAGGTATAAGTGGAAGGACAAAAGGAAAGCTAAAAAATCATTATAAAAACGCCTTTGAATACGAGCTTTCAAACCGTGGCGTAGAGCAAGCATATCCTACGCCTTCAATTGTGATAAATCTTAATTCTGGGCCTCCACTACGCACATCTAACGCT
>SOKP01000233.1 GCA_004375715.1 Promethearchaeota archaeon
TTGTAATCTTATCGTGACCATAAATTGAAGTTGCTACAGTAAACAATTGATTTACTATGTCATTTAAGGGAATTGGAAAAGATTTTTCCTCAGGGAAATATCGATTTAATTCTGGTCCGAATTTATCGTCCCAAAATGCTAAAAATAAACAGATAAAGAATTCTTGTTGCCCCTCAATTGGGCTTTTCATTTTTAAATTCGAAGGTGAAAATGACTCATCAATTTTGTTGTTTAATTCAACAATCCTTTTATTACGAGCAATTCTACCTGATAATATTGCGAGTAAATCTTTCTCATCAAAAGGCTTTGTTAAATAATCGTCCGCCCCAAGCAATTTACCAAATCTTATATCCTTTGGAGTAGTAAGCGCTGAAAGAAATAGGAATGGAATTCTATTCCAACGCGGCTCGTTTGAGATTTCTTTAAAAAATTCGTACCCATCCATTTTAGGCATCATAATATCGCTTATGATAATATCTGGGATTTCTCCAAGAGTAGATAGAATTTCTATAGCTTCTTTTCCATTTTTCGCAGTGATAGGTCTATAATTGTTAGATTCTAGTAATAAATTTAAAGTATACAACAAATCAACATTATCTTCAACTACAAGTATAAGAGGTTTCAAGGCGAATCTAACTGAATTTCATTTTAAATTTCTATTACAATAGAATTAGGGGTAGTTAGTATATATTTCTTTTTCAATTCTCGGAAAAAAAACATAAAAAATTGTTCCTTTCCCATATTCACTTTCAACATATACTTCTCCATTATGAAGTTCGATCAATTCTTTCGCAATAGGTAATCCAAGACCCGTTCCGGGGATATCACTTACTTGGTCCGATCTAAAAAATCTCTGAAATATAAGCGAAATATCTTTGTTTGAAATTCCAATTCCGTTATCTTCAAATTGGAATAAAACTCCATCCTTCGCATTAGGATTATATTTACCTTCATAGTGATCAATAGCTTTAATTTCGATAGTATTCTTATCATTAGAATACTTCATAGCATTGTCAATAAATATACGAAAAATTTGGTCAACTTTCTTACTGTCTCCATATAATTTGATGTCATCGCTAATCTCAACTCTAAAGGTTATATTTTTCAGGTTTCCAATTGGTTCCATTAGCGTTAAGATGTCTGTTAGGATTAGAGATGGCTGATATTCGTTCCATTGCATTCTGACTTTCCCCTCATCTATTCTCGAAAGCGTTAAAATATCTTCGATTAAGTCTTTTAGAAGGTAGATATTTCTTGAGATTCCTTCTCTCAATTTTTTCTCGATTTCTGGAGTAATTTTATCAGAGTGGTTTTCTAAAAATTCAATTGACATTGTTAATACGGAAACTGGTGTTCTTAATTCGTGTGAAACCGTAGAAACAAAACGACCCAAATCTTCCTCCAATTCTTTACGAGCGGTTATATCCATGCCATATATATTCGCATATTCTTTTCCTTTAATAGGTACAATGAAGAGGTTATAAATTCGGCCTTTAATTTTTAATTCCATTTCTATATTCTTATTCCTTGAAAATGCATCATTAACAAGTGTTGTTAGAACATCTGGAATTCTACTACCTTCCCCTATTTTGAATAAATTCTGGCTAGCTATGTTTGCTAAAAGGACATATTTTTTACTTATTCTTAGGATAGGATTAGGATTTTCCAATGGAAACCTAGCCATATCAGCAATTTTTTCTTGTGCTATTTTTTGGTTAGTGATATCAGTCACAAAAGCCATCGCACCTTCAAAATTTCCATCTTCATCGAAAATGGGAGATGCTTTCATAGTTGTAAATACTTTTTTACCCGATTTGTGAATAAACTCAAACTCGTGATCCTCCTCTATCCCCTGTCTACGTCTTTCAAAATTTGTCTCCGCTATTTTTTTTCCATCCTCGTCCATAAATTCATAAAGATTAGCTCCAATCATTTCGTCAATCTCATAACCGAACATACTTGCCATGCTTTGATTAACAAATGTAGTATTAGTTTCATCGTCAATTACCCATATACCTTCCAAGGAATCTTCAACTAACTTTCTATATCTCTCTTCCGATTTTTTCATCGCAACTTCAAACTTACTACGATCAGTTATATTTGTGAAATTTTGAATTATTCCTAAGAACTCCCCATTAGTATTTCTGTAAGGTACAGATTGCACAATACTTACGATTTCAATACCCGTATCCAATTTAGTCGTTAATTCGTATTCATAATAATCTTTACCATTTTCGATTTGTTTCATAGAACACAACTCAGTATCACAAAGATGCCCAAGAGGCGATAAAGCAGGATCGTAACATTTCATCCCTATTATTTTCTCTTCAGGTAGGTGAAAAAGATCAGTATATGTTTGATTTACTCGTATAATTTCACAATCTTTGCTAATAATTCTCAGCGGAAGAGAAGCGTTAAAAATTTGGTTAAATTCTGAATATGCGCGTTCTAAATCGTCTGCCTTTAGTCTTAATGAATCATCGCTCAATTTTAATTTTCTAAGTAACAATCCAAATGGATTCATTATGCCTATTTCGATGATTGCCTTATATATGAAGAAAAATGCAATTATTTTTAAAATATGACCAATAAGATTTGAGAAATCAAATACGCTCACGTAGAATGTGAAAGCAAGTTCTGATACCATCGTAGCGCTAATGGAAAATATGATTAAGGAAAATATCTTCTTATTAAACTCCTTCCTAAACTTATGTATAATTATTATTGAAGCAAATAGGATTGACTCCATTACATACTCGCTTATAATTTTAAAAGGTGTTAACCCTACATCTTCGACGAAACAGGTTGGAAATAATCCCGTGAAAATTGTATAAAAAAGAATCGATATAATAATTATACTACTACTCATCAAATAGCTTGCATTTACTTTTTTATTAATAGCAAGTGAAGCAAGAAGATAAGAGAGTGATTGCCAATATCTTGCTACAATCCATAATTGCGTTGGTAGATTCGCATCGTAATCAAGAAAGATGTTCATTCCTGAATAGGATAAAGTGTGAAGTAAATCGATTACGCTTATAAATAAGAAGGAGGTTCCAACTATTAAAAAGAAGGAATTATTCATGTATTTTCGAGAGTTCCAGCCAATAAAAAAAATTCCACCTGAAATTACAATGCTAATAACCTCAGCAATCGAATGAAAAAGTAAATAACTATAAGTGCTTATTAAAAATGTAAGCAATATCCCAATTATTAGGATAAAATACTCTATTAAATCCTGCCAAAGTATTGATTTCTTTGATACTGATTCTTGAGGCAACAATATAAGTTCAATTTTTTCTTATTGCATTTTAATTTATAGCTGATTTTTGAAAGACTGTATATATAGATGTTGTATAAATTTGATGCTGAAAGTTCTGCGGAATAATATCTTTTATCTGTTTTATTAAAGTCTGGATTAGTTCTTCGTTTATTTCTTTATTTATTAACTCTATGTCAGGATCAAATTTATGTAGGAATAGAGAAAAATCAGGATTTAATTTGTTTTCTTGTAATAATGTAATAATCTTAACTAAATATTGTAAGGATAGATCATATCGCTCTCGATCTTGAATATCTACCACGTAAATAAGTTTGTTTGTCCCTTTAATGTGATTTTTAAAGTTTTTAACATAATCTTCTCTAAATTTTTCTTGCCCCCCAAAATCCCAGATATTAAAGTCTAAACCCATAGTGTTAAATTTATTGATTTCAAATCCTCTTGTTGGTTTTATAGCGCTAAATGACGTAAGATTTTTCACTCCCTTTAAACATAACACAATAGATGATTTACCACTATTATCTAAACCCATTATAACTATTTTCTTAGTAATCTTAGAATTATTTCTTTGCATATTTAAATTCCTAGTGTATCTAAAATATCTTCATTACTCATATTAATTCCCGCAACAAAGGATCTAATATCAGCTAGGAGCTTAAAAACATCCTTATTTCTGATTCTATAATGTTTAATATTATCAATTCTATCAAAAATAATGAGGTTCTTATTAGTTAAAACCTTTAAGTGTTGAGATATTGTAGATTGAGATTTTTTCAGAGCTGATTGAATTTCAGAAGAGGTTTTCTTCTCATGATACAATAAATCTAAAATATCTAATCGACTTTGATCTGCAAGGAGCTTCAAAAACTCGATAGTCTCTTTTTTAAGTTCACTCATAAATTCTATTCTGCTGTATTTTAGAATTATTGGTTATAATCGCATTTAAACGTATTTTTAATTAATTATTAGGTATTAATATTTAAATATAAGATTACCGTAATATTTATATATCGGCATATCGTTATTAATGAATAATAGATAAAAAATAATTTTTTCACCAATTCTAATGGAAAGTTCTAGCAAAGTTTTTAAAATCGATGAAATAGACAAAAATATAATCGAGATTATCCAAAAAGATCCAATGCTTACACATACCGAGATCGCTAAGAAAGTTAATCGAAGCCAACCTACAATTGGGATGAGAATTCGTAAACTTGAAAAAGCAGGAGTATTAAAATTTCAAGCCGGTATAAATGTGAAAACTATGGATTTACTGTTAGCAAGGGTTGAAATTCAGACATTAAAACCGGATGAAACGGTTAAATTAGTAAAAAGTTGCCCGCACATGTTAAACGCTTTCAGATTAAGCGGTACATCGAATCTAAGTATCCTTTTAGTAAGTAATAAACTCGCACACTTAGATGAGATCGTAAACCATCATTTTAGAAAAGATCCTAACGTAACAGATGTCTACATGGACATAATAACCGATGTCACGAACGACTTTGTCCTCCCATTTGATTTTAATTTCGAGAACTGTGGGTTAACTTCGAAGAAAGAGTGTTGTGGAAAATGTTTTGCCTAAAATTCCAATAAAATTTTAGAATTGGATAACATCGTTTGTTAGGATAGGACAAACATTTTTATTCCATTAACAACAAATTTTTAGCATATTCTACTTTTTTAGAATTAGATAGTGATCTTTAATCAATCAAGTAATCAAATTTAACAAATAATTGAAAATTATATAATAACTTAATTAGCCAGCGTATCCGAGTAGTTAAGGAGGCGGCCTGCAGAGCCGTTGCTTTCAGCATCGTGGGTGCAAATCCCACCGCTGGCTCTTAAACCATCTCCAAATTAATTAATTTGGGTGTATTAACAACCATGAAAGTATACAATAGTCTAACATTCCAAAAGGAAGAATTTATACCGTTAACATCCGGAAAAGTCAAGATGTACGTTTGCGGTGTAACGGTCTATGGTTCGCCTCACCTCGGTCATGCAAAGTCTGCAGTTGCTTTTGATTTAATTCATAGGTTTTTGAAATATAAAGGATACGAAGTAAACATTGTTAAAAATTACACGGATATAGACGATAAAATTATCAAGGCCTCGCAAGAAAGCAATGAGGATTATAGGATAATAAGTGACCGGCATATAGCTGAATACGAGGAAATCATGGAGTTGTTAAATGTTGAAAAAGACACTCGAAATCCTCGAGCAACAGAAGTAATTGATCTTATTATTAAATTCGCTCAAGAATTAATTTCAAAAGGTAACGCTTATGAGCGAAATGGATCGGTATATTTTTCAGTTAAGTCCTTCCCCAAGTATACTTCGATTCTTCAAAGAATAAAGGAACACAATACTGAAAGCGAAGAAGAGGATTACATGGTCGATCAGGATACAGCATTCGGCGAAGATAAGCTCGATAAGCGGGATTTTGCTTTATGGAAAAAAATGAAAGAAGGAGAGCCGTATTGGGAAAGTCCTTGGGGTAAGGGACGTCCTGGATGGCACATCGAATGTTCAGTTATGATCCTAAATTACCTAGGAGAAAGGATTGATATTCATGGAGGAGGGCAGGATCTGAAATTTCCTCATCACAGAAACGAGATTGCTCAATCAGAATCTTATACAGGCAAAGAATTTGCCAAATACTTCTTACATAATGGTTATGTCAATGTAAACAACGAAAAAATGTCAAAAAGCCTAAATAATTTTTTTACCGTCGCTGACATTATCAAAGATTACGATCCTATGGTTATCCGCTGGTATCTGATATCGAGCCATTATCGAAGTTCAAATAATTATGCTCCAGACAGTCTGGAGCCAGCAAAAAAGACCTACAATAGATTAATTAATACTATCAAGAAAGTTAACGATGCCGAGTTTAGCGATAAACCGTCTAAGCAACTTAATGATTTAACGAATAAAATTACAGAATCTAAAGATAAAATTATTGAAGCCATGGAGGACGATTTCGACACTCCCGTAGCTTTAGCTGAACTATTAACCCTATTTAGAGAAATTAATAAAGCATTATTGCAAGAGGGGTTAAAAATTAATCAATCATTCAAAGACCAATTCTTTAGTTATATTGAGTTTATTGAGGAAATTTTCGGGATATTTCCTTTTTTGAAATCTAAAACACTACCCTTCTCAACGGTTAACGACGACGAGAAGGATAACCTTATAAAAAATTTAATTAATTTAATTATTGAAACGAGATCCAAATTAAGAGAAAAGAAACTTTTTGAGCTCAGCGATATAATTCGAGATCGGTTGAAAGAATTGGGGCTCGATATCGAAGATAAAAAGGTAAAATAGCTAAATTTTTATTCTATTATATAAATTTCTCCATTAATAAGCAGATTTAAAGATCTGCGGTAGTATTTATTAATTCTTCTGCCTCTTCGAGATTTTTATAGTGTTTGTAAAGAATCGGAGCAAGTTTAACATCTTTAGTAGTAGAAACGGTTAAAATTTGATCTTCTCCAGCGTGTAGTATTAAAAGATATCCCTTTTTAGCTTGAATGTAGGATTGCTCAAACTCCCCTAATCCCATTTCTCCAATTGCTCGTTCGCTTAAAGAGCATAGTGCTGCTGTCATCGCTGCTAAGCGCATATTGTCCGTAGATGGTGGTAGAATGGAGGCGAGAGGTTGACCTGTGTCTGCTGTAAGTTGAGCTGCTTTTACTCCTTCGACATTATCCATAATGTCCTTTAACAGTTCCTCTAGAGAAGATTTAAAAATTCTTCTTTTCCTTAACCCTTTCATTCCACAAGAATTTTAACGAAATTATTAGACGCTTAAATATATATTATACCTTCAGTGCTTAAAAAGGAGACTTTCTAATATAAATTTTAGTACGATTTGTTGATAGCTAACTAATAAGTAGAGATAGAAACCATAAAAAAAAATAAAATTAAGTTTTAAGAGCATTCTTTGTTATTATTTGAGATTACGCCCTAACTTTTTTCTTATTACAATATACATTCCTATAGTTATAGCAGCTATTATGGAAATTATTGAAAATCCGGGTATACCCCCACCATTTGGAGTTGGGGGCGTTCCTGCGGTATAGGTAAGTGTCCAAGTGTATCGCCATATATATATTGTTACACCTAAATCTTTCTCCACCATTTCGTCAAAAACATAGCTTAAAACCTTATCTGAATTAAATCTAATATTTCCTGTGTAAATATCGGTCTCATCTCCGGCGATTAATGTTCCTGTTAAAGAGAAATTATTTGTTGGAGCCTCTCCAAAGGTAAGCCATGAATTATCAGCAAGAGTTTGTAATTGAGGTTTTGTAGTTTGTGTAATTTCAGTGTTACAAACTAAATAAACATGAACTGGATAAGGATTTGATGTATCGATTATTGGCGTCACCCAATTTTGACTAGGAGTACCAAAATAATATAAATCATGGCTTATTTCCCCATCGTAAACCGTTCCATTGTTATTCACAGTTCCATTTAAATATTCCGCCCCAGAAAGTCCTGCCCAATTCGTAAAATTAAACTCAAGGAAATAATGATGAGTGTAAGAAAGAGGGTTATCTTGTCCAAATCCATCTTTATAATAGTAATATTCCGTTGCGTCCCATCTAAAATTTGCACCAGGGTTGACTGAATATTGGTTTGCTGCCAACGCAGGTCGAATTGAAACTATTAGTGTTAAACTGATAAGTAATAGAAAAAATGTTGATTTTGAGTTTTTCATATAAATTACCTTTATGTTATAATAATTGTATTCACAATAAGATAGAACTTCTATTATTTAATCCTATTTAAGATTATTAAGGAACGAATAATTGAGACTGGAATCTCATATTTTAAAAAATTTAAAGCCACAATTAGTGCAAAATTTCGCATCAATTAGTAGATTTTTAAATCCACATTCGGGGCAAAAATTTAGGCTTCCCATCGTTTTTGAAACGGGGATATAATCCTTACCAGTATCCATTCTAAGTGGAACAATATCCTCTTTTCGTTTTGAATAGTATTGAAATACCCCGACTCCTACAAATGATAACACTGCACTTAAAAAAAGTAAAATAATACCAAAACCTGGGTTAAATGCGTCCCAAAAATGATACCCTGCTGTAAATGTGGTATCCTCCACCGTTAATCCGTCATAAAATGCGATGTCCATAGCAATTATGTAGTATATCATAATGCCAATCGATAAAACAGCGCTAATGATTGACCTCAATCCAAAATTTTTTGTATCTAAGTTCCTCTTTCTTGTTGAACTAAAAAGTATCAATAAATTAACTGCACTTAGTAATACAACGCCAGTTGTAATTATCGAAGGAATAATAAAATCCACATCAGAAATGAATAAACTAACGGAGTCATATCCCGCTACACCCAGCGTTGTAAGATTCCACATCCACCAATTCCAAGTTACACCCATATAACTAAAATAAGCTGTTGGGGTCAAAATTGCGAGTACTACAAAAATTCCAGCAATTAACGGAATTAACCAGACATTATCTCTTGTCTCTTTCTTTTTATACATTTCCCGTATTTAATATTGCTTTATCTAATATAAATTTATTATAAAATATCCTTATTTATACATTTAACAAAGAAAATTTTAATAGAGATATGATAAATAATGCCCGTAATTACAATTGAGGGACCTCCTCGCGATATAGAAACTAAACGGAAGCTTGTAAAGCAATTTACTGCGATATTCAAAGAAATTTATGGATACCCTGAAGATTTTTCTCATGTAGTAATAATTATTCGAGAGAATGTCCCCGAAAATATAGGAACAAATGGAGAATTATTAATTGATAAAAAGAAAAAATGAAACCATTAATCAATTCTAACCTTTTTTTTTAAGTCATATCGAGCTTAAAATATTGTTAGAAAAAGTAAGAGATAAAAAAGTTTTATTTTCCGGTAAAAATCTTTTCTTTAGGAGCGTACTCGTCTTGAACTGCGTAATTATTAAAGTTTATACTGTAATGATCGCGCCAGCGTGCTTTAACTTCTTGCATCATTTCCTCGTGAACATGGTCTTCTACTTGGCCTTCTGCTCGGAGTAAGGTTCCCATTGTTGTGGCTGTTATTTTACCGTCTTTCACCACGATCTTGCCGTCTTTTATGGTGTAAGCAGCACTTGAAAACGCTTTCTCGATTGCCTTACCATCCATCGTCTTTGGATCTAAATTATAAACCGCTACATCGCCTAACGCTCCGATACCAAGATGGCCTCTATCCTTCAATCCTAAGGTCTTAGCGTTCCCTGCTCTTGTTACAACGCATAATTCGTTTAATGTATATTCTCTGTCTAAGTCTGGAAGCGATGTTGCCGTACTGGCTTTCTTGGAAACAACATTTTCTAACATATATTTTCGAGATTTTCTATCCATTAACCACTTGAATACAATAGGATATGTGGTAAATGGTGCTCCATTTGGATGGTCTGTTGTATGACTGAGCTGCCAAGGATTCTTAATCAAGAGCATTAATTCAAGAGCAATTGCCCACTGGATAGCATTGACGCCTATCTTTGGTGAGAAGAAGTAAGGTACTACTCCAGAACCGGATTCTGCCTCTACTTGACCATTAACCCATTTAATTCCTGGTTTTGAGCCCCACGCAGACGTACCTCCTAAATGATGCAGTGCGAACTCCCACGGCCCGTCTCCTGTCATTGTTGTAGTTGCGTATTTAGTAAAAACAACTTGACCACTATCTAAGGTCATGTGTTTGTGTGAATTGACATAATCAGCGATGTCTGCTGCTCCAGAATTCATATCTCCCCAGTTGGTACCCGCATATGCGTTGAATTGACAGTGAGTAACATGGAATGAACTAACCCTATCACCTGCTGGTTTTATTTTTTCACAAATCTTGAATGTTTCAATTGAGTGCTTATAATTTCCAGGGTGTCCTAAGTTGTTACAATGAACATGAATGGAATGTGGTAAATTTAGTAGTTCATTAGCTTTCGCTAAACTTTCGACAATTTGTCTGGGAGTAACATCCCAATGTAAGACGGGTGTGTCTACATTGTCGCAATTTTTACCCCACGCCCAGTTTTCTACGCCTCCCGGATTAACGATTTTAATTGCATACCCTTTAGTAGCCTTTAAAATCCAATTTACATACGCTGCTAACTTTTCAATATCATTATCTCTTACAAATTTAAGTACGAACCAATTGTTTCCAAAAATCGGCATGGCGAGCTTATCGATAATCGGGATTTCTAAAAACTCTTCGTGGGTATGGCGAGCCTCCAGCATAGGCATTGCAGGCTCACACACGGTTGTATATCCCATTTTAGCGTATCTATAACCCGTAGACCATGTACTAGGTACGCTAAATCCGGTTCCAGAACGCCTTACACTGGATTTCTTTTCGTTATATTCTGGAGGTTTATCATCGGGTCTAAGTGTTCTACCCGTGTTTACCTTCGCTCCTGCGATGTGAGAATGAATATCTACGCCTCCAGGCATAACTATCATACCTGCAGCATTGATAACTTTGGCGTCACCGTTTACCTTATCAACGATAACACCGTCTTTAATGAAGATATCTTTCTTTTCCCCGTCGAGTTTGTTTAAAGGATCGTAAACCAAACCGTTTTTGATTATTAAATTGCTCATCGTAAGTATCCCTTATAATATATTTTGTTCAAAATCTATTTATTATTAAAAATCTGCTATTTTAATAAACTATACTATTATTTAAAATAATGATTACCATGTTGATTACCACTACTTCGCAAATGGGCACAGCGGGTCGGTATCAAAAATCGTTCCCTTTAAAGCGTAGGTAACCATTTTACACCCTCCTTGGCATATATGGAAGCTGGGACATCGATTGCAGTAACCTTCCATTTTATCTTGGTAATTCTGAGGTTGTAGAAAATCTTTTGCTTTTGGATTTGAATAGGTATGTTCCAAATCATCTGTCAAAAAAGAACCCAAATTGAAATCTTTCATATATAAACACGGAACTACATTACCTTGAGCAGTAATGGTCAGGAATTCAGATAAAAGATTACAGCACCCCGTTAATTCCTCATCAATTACCTTAGCGTAAGGAGTAAAACAAAGATCAACAAAATAACCTTCTCTTTTTTTTTCCAATACCATTTCAAGCATAGCTTTACATTCTTCCGGAGAAAGAACTTGATCTATTAGGTTTTTACCCTCGCCAATTGGGATGAGTGGCACGAAATTGAAGAATTGACAATTAAAAGACTCTCCTAAGTCGAAAAAATCATACATCTCATGAACATTCCATTTACCAATGCAAATATCCATCCCAATTGGTAATTTTCTCACTAACGGGTTTTCTAAAATTACTATTAACTTATTAAATTGTCCTTTCCCTCGTATTAAATCGTGTGTAGTAGGAGTAGCTCCGTTAATTCCAATATAGAGCTGGGTAATAATATCCCGATTTTTTTTAATTCTACGAACGATTTTTTTATCGTTAAGTAATAAACCATTAGTAGTGATGGCTATATTTTCAATCCCTACTTTTTTAGCGGAATGGATGATGTCAAAAAAATCCTCTCGCATAAATGGTTCGCCACCAGTTAATATTAGATCTGTAATTCCGTAAGAGGTTGCCTTTTTTAAAATCTGGTGAATTTGGGATATCGATAAAAGACTGTTTGGAGATTTATTTCCAAAACAATGAGCGCAATTTAAATTACACTTTGTAGTAATTTCAAAAAGTAAAACACTATTTGCCCCAAGCAATTTATTCCCAATCTTCCGTTTGATTATCTTCTTCTTAGAAAGATTATTAATCCTACTAAAACTAAAGCTCCGATTCCAAATACTGCTGCGTTTATTGCTGTTGATTGTACAATATCTAATGGATCTACTGGAAGTAGAGGTCCTCCTGTTGGAGGGGGTAGCCTCTCAGGGATAATTAAACTTCCAGGAGGGATTTTATCAGGATAAACATATGTTAATCCCCCAAGAACGCCAGCAGTAGCGAGGGGAAACAGTAACCTCCAAAAAATTTTTCCAATAGAAGAAGCCATCGCAATTCGTGCTTGATCACCTCTTTTAGACATCTCTTTTAAGAACGCTAAATCTATTGTAGCTTCAATGGTCTTATCTACGAGAGGTCTCATATCCCTCATCGGGCTCCTCTGCAATTGACTTTCAATTTCAATAGCGACTTTATTTTTAACTTCCTTTTTAATGTCTTTCTCTTTCCTCCATTTCTTTGTTTTTTTATTAACTACACCTTCCATATTTTTTGCAATAGATGCTTTAATGGCTTGAAAAATCTTAGGATCCGTTTTAGCAATTTGTCTCTGAACTCTAGTGACTCTCCTGGCAACTCTTCTAAAAGATCTTCGGAAAGCTCTATTTATTCTTCTGATAAAGGGAGTTAACAAAATTATAAAAAAACTACCAGTACAAATCGCTATTATCCAAGGTTCAATTAGAATCAATTTTTAATCACTCTGAGAATATTTAAAATAATATTAATAATTCATTCAAGTCATGATATTATTTAATGTTTAACTGATAATTATGATTAGATTACTAGAATAAAAGAAGTTAATAGATGTAAAAATAGAATGGATAGAATTTTAGATATCGATTTGGATTTTTTTCTTAATAAAGTATCAGATTCTCGAGAAGACGGTAAGAGATTAGATAATAACAAATATTATCCTTGGCGTTTAGATGCGTTAAGAAGTTTTCTCGAGAATAGGTGTAACCTAAGAAAAAAGGCTCCAATACGAGGTAGAGTAGTAAAAAATCACCATCAAGCGTTCTTTTTTTGGAGAGAGGTAATACAAACCAATCGAATTAAAATCCCGTTCGAACTCGTCCATATAGACGCTCATTCGGACATTGGGGTTGCAGATTGGGGCTGGATTTATCTAACTAGTGAATTGCTTCATAAACCCCTCGAAGAAAGGATGAATCCTGACAAATCACTTCTTTTTGGGATTAACGAAGCAAATTACCTTGCGTTTGCGTTAGCGTGTAGATGGATAAAGAAGTTAACTTTTATCACACATCCTACCTGGGAAAACGATTTAATAGAAGTATATTTTAAAGATTTTGACATTACAAGCGGTTTTATCCAATTAAAAAAATTCAATAAAGAAGAATTGCTCGAAAAAGGTTTTGAAAAAGAAGTAAAACCATTAGGTTTCGAACCTGAGATTCCTGTCGAGTTTATACCCCTCTTAGAATATAAAAGTTCTCAACCTTTCACATTATTAACTTTAAGTCATTCGAAAACCTTTACTCCAAAATCATCGGATCGGTTAATTAAGGTAGTTAAAGACTATATTAAAAAAATTTGATGTATAAGGTTGTTAATGTTAAATCCTCCTATCATTTTTAATACAAGAAATAATATCCTCAACAATTTTGGGCTGATATATAAGACTTCTATGATACAAGGGAGAATAATATAAAGTACTAGGGGTTAATCCTTCATAATTGTTTTTAATTTGATCGTAATTTGCTTTTGTGAAATTAATTTCATTTGAACCGAGAGTAAAAGACCATTCATCAAAAAAAGAAGGAACATGTTGGCGATATTGCAAAGTATTCTTAAAATGTTGAGAAATAATTTTCAAATATTCAATATTGCTTTTCAAATTTTTAATTGAGAGCATCTTTCGTATTTTTTTAGATCTCTGAGAGTAATAGAAACAGCTAGCATTTCCGGTTTGAGCTGAAAGAATTCCATTAGGATTTAAAATTTTCTTAATATCTTCATAAAATTTATCTTTAGAGGCAAATTCGCAGTTTTTCTTCTCATCAGGCAAATCGATATAAACTATGTCATAAGGTATATTACACGATTTTATGAATTCATAGCCGTCTTCTACTTTAATGTTTAATTTTGGATGAGATTTAGTAGTTTGAAGAAGTTGCTTGAAATGTTTGATACAAAATTTGATCACATATCGATCTAATTCAATTAAGTCCACTACATCAACAGTAGGACACTTTAAAGCCTGTTTTGCTAATAGTAAGTCGCCCCCCCCAATAATCAAAATTCTCTTGGGGCTAGGATGACTCAGTAAAGCTGGAAAACAAAACATCTCGTGATAAATAAATTCGTCTAATTCTGCAAATTGTATCTCGTTATCTAAGAAAAGGATTTTACCTAAACTTCGCGTTTTTATGATTTCGATATGATTAAATTCAGAATAGAAATCTTCTAATGTTTTTTCAACTTTCATTTTGATTTTTACTGAGTGTAACATTGTTTCCGTTTTATACTTCAATTAATTTACCTCTTTTATTTCTAAACATCATTTTGTAAATTATAGGAATTTATATTTTGCTCCGTTAAACTTTTTTCAAGTATATACAGGTCGCTGGAAAATTCAATTTTTTTTAAATCTTTCTCCTTAAATTTCAAGTCTGTTTCCCGTTTTAATTGTTTTTTCATATATTTCAAGTATTTTGAATCAGTAGATCTAAAGGAATACGAACTGAAAGATCGATAGTAATTTGAAATAATCAACTTGTTTTTAGTAATAAACTTATTAACTACAGACATAGAATTAACATCGTACAATCCGTTAAGAAAGATTTGGACGATTTTTTCATCCAGGATTAAGCTTATATTAGCGGTAAATTTCAGTAATTCTTTTTCGTCATAGGGAGGATCTAAATGAATAATGGAAAATTTTGTTTTTAAAAATTCACTCATCTCATTAATTTCCTTAAAATCGAGATTATATACATTAAACTCTTCAAATTTATGTTTTATTGCAATTTTTTTTAATAATTTTGTTATCCTTCCATCAATTTCTATTACAGTTATTGGTAGTTCAGGTATGATAAATTTACATAAAATACTAATTAAATCATCGTCTCCTATGAATAATGCTTTTTGAGATGTGAAATAGGCTCTATTACAGATAACTCTGGCTCTTTTAAGGGACGATCTTAAAGAACATGGAACCTGAAAACTCCTTGGATTTAATCTAAATTTTGGTTCGTATAACTCAAGCAGATTCGTTTTTGACATAGAAGCCAGTTTCCTCGCGAGATAATGTCTATATGGAATCTTCCCAATAGTTTTTAAAAACATACTGCTATTTGAAGGATTCTTGTAAAGTAGTTCAAATATATCATCGTTTTGGATTTCAATTCGTTTATTTTTATTTAATTTAATAACATTTACATTTTGTAAAAATTCTATAATCCCTATAAAGGAAATCAATTCTAAATGTGATTTCTTAAAACATTTATGGAAATTACTGTTAAACCTTACTAATCGTAAAAC
The DNA here is from genome assembly GCA_004375715.1 of Promethearchaeota archaeon. GTDB lineage: Archaea > Asgardarchaeota > Lokiarchaeia > Sigyniarchaeales > SOKP01 > SOKP01. The sequence continues at coordinate 15,548 of SOKP01000233.1, forward strand.
TCTTATAAAATCTATAAAAGATACGGTATTATCATACACATAATTTCCGCTGCTTAAGAGTTTATATAAATCAACTAATCGTTCTATATCTTTTGTCAATTTTATTCCGATTTTAAAGAGCTGTGTGAAAACTCCTTTAATTATGGTATTAATTGGATTATAATAGGTCTTTTTAATTAAAAATTGGGAATTTTTAAGATCTTAGGCAAAAACCTTTTAACAACATCTTCTTATTACTTTTACATAGGTTTAGGAAAGGAGTGGTTAAATTGTTGAAATATAAAATTATAATTGCTGGAGCTAAAGATGTCGGTAAATCTTCGTTGATTGCAAGGTTTTGCGATAATATTTTCAAAGAGGATATGAAAGCAACGATTGGGGTCGATTTTAAAAGAAAAAACATTACAATCCAAGGAGCTCATGGTGATATTTCTTTAGAATTAAATATTTGGGATTTTGCGGGAGAAGAAAAATATCGCACATTATTTCCCGCGTATGCTAATGGTGCTTCAGCAGCGTTTATTCTGTTTGATACCACTAGGAGAGAAACACTAAAAGACATCGATGACTGGGTTGAAATAATTGATAAAAATGCGTATTCTAATATAGTCAAACAAATCATAGCAACTAAGATCGATTTAAAAAGTAAGAGAGAAGTTTCTAAAAAGGACGCTGAGGATTTTTTTAAAAAATATGACTGGTGTACAGAAATCACCAGTACATCTTCGAAAACAGGAGAAAATGTTGAGAATGCGTTTATTCGAGTTGTCAAAGAGATAATTAAGAATAATCTACAAACGTGTAAATCATGTGATGAAATCTTTAATAAAAAGTTGAAGAACTGTCAATACTGTGGAGAGAGAGTAGATGTTGAGCTCAGTCCTCTCTAAAAATGCTATAAATCTTCTTTTTCTCGATTGTAAAGAGAGGGCGGAGGTCTTGCTTTACCAAGCGATTTACTTCTAATTCGATTAACAAATGCATGTAATTCCATTTTAGCATTTTCTATAGACCTTGTAATCTCTTGAGATACTAATTCAGCTCCGATTACTGAATGTCCATGGCTAGGATAGAAGCTATCTATCTTTAAAGTATCCAATAGTTCCAACGAATCAATGTACTCCGAAATCGAGCCTGATTCGTAAATATTTGATAAGGTTCCTTTAAACAACATATCGCCAGAAAAAAGATAATTTTTATAAGGCTCATAAAGACAGATACAACCCGAAGTATGCCCCGGCGTTTCGATCACCTTCAACATCGTGTTTCCTAAATCGATAATGTTTCTATCTTCCAACCACAAATTTATTCTCATGTCGGTTAAATCAACACCCCACTTCTTCCCTTTAGTTATTAATTCATCGCTGTGTTGTATTTTAACCGCAGCCCATCGATGTGCAGCAATTGGGCAGTGGAAATAAGCGTTAGCGCTGATGTGATCGAAATGTTCGTGCGTATTGATAATTAAACCTATGTCTTCTACTCTTAAACCAATTTCTGTAGTGAGTAAATAGTTAAAGCTATTGAACTTAGTAATAATACCGGTATCGATTAAAACGTTTAGATCTTCACCAATTATCAGAAATATGTGACATCCAGCGGTTCTCGAGTAAAATTGGTATACGTTCGGTCTTAAAAGGTTTAATCTGTATCCTTCAAGTTCGCCGTACATATCGTCTTCTTTAATCAAACGAGGAGTAAATGAATTTGAATTCTTATGAGACATAAATT
>SOKP01000122.1 GCA_004375715.1 Promethearchaeota archaeon
TCAATGAGATCTCTGGAATTTTTAGCTTTTGATAAGTATTCTTTGTCTATTTTTTCTTTGTCTTTTTCAGACTTATCATCTGCTTTTTCCATTTCCTCTTTGATCTCGTCAGTCATAGTATAGTTTGATTTTAGGATTTTTTGAATTTCATTTAATAAAAGGAGAATTGGGATTCTATAATTTAATATTTATTATAATGTAAAAAATTGACTTTTTTTTGTTCAACTAAATGTTGATACAAATTCATTTTCTACAACTCACTTACTTCTTTATAAAATATACTAATTACAAATATTTAAACTTTTAAGTTCAATTTATTTAAGGGGTATTTCGGCACTACTTCAAGCAATAAGTTTATATAGGAGTATCTTTATAAAGATAAAAAATTGATACTAACATTTAATAGTAGAATTTAACAGTTTGTAGTCTAATTAGAGTAATATTGATAGGATTAGAAGATAGTTTCGGGTATAGCATGCTAAATGGATTTTTAATCTATTATGCTTGGCAATTCCATTACTTTAATAGATTGAATAAATTGTATAGGATTATTTACCTTTTGTTAGCTTAACCTTAATGTGAATGGTAAATGTTCTGGGACCAAAAGTTACTAATGCATAAAAATTTTCCCGCTCGCCAATTTTAATTTCACCATCAAGAACTGGTAAAATTAATTGTCGATTGCTATATGTGTTTGCCAAATCATGATCAAAGTGGTTGAAATCAGGGCGGTTCTCTAGGGCCTTTACGGTATGTAGAAATTGAGAGCTATCCTTTGAAGAAATTTCTGCAAACTTATAATGCATATCAAGATAATTACCAAATTCGTGTTCGTTGATAATTAAACTAACAGTTGTATGGTAGGATCTAATAAATATTTCCCCATCAGTAAAATGAGGGTTTTTTTCTAAGCAAGATTTATAGAGATTTTTTATTAGGTCTGTGATAAATAATAATTGAGTAATAGCAAAACTTCTCAACTTCACATTATATGATATAATTACATCGTTATCATTTTCAATTTGTTTGATTTTTTTTATTTCTTTAACGGCTCCAAACAAATTCGATTCGATTATAGTCTTAAATATAGCAGGGCTTAGCCTATTAGCGTTTCTAAAAGCCCAACTTCTTAACAGATTTCTTTGGGGAAAACTCATCATTTCTGTTGCCTCCAGAAAACCTCTGTTCATCTGGGATATTTCTAAGGTGGGTGTCGCACTTCCTATTATTATCCTATGCCAAGCATTTTGAATAAATCCTTTTAATGAGAAAAGCTCCTTAAAACAATCAGTTGGCGTCATTCCTCCATAATTTCGTGGATCTATCTCAATCCATAAGTTATTGTACAATTTTAGAAGTTGGTAATAGAGATTAAAATCTCCCGAAATATCCAATCCGCTTAAAACGATGATAATATCCGGATTTCTTGATAAAAAAGACTTAAATTTATCATATGTTGTATATTCAGCGTAATTTTCGGGTAGATTCATATTTCCAATATCAATCTTCACGAAGTATTCTTTTTTTTTACAATAATTAAGTAACTCGCTTAAATTCGCTTTAGTAGCATCAGTTATATCAATTTTGCAAAAAGAGGGATAAAGAACAACTCCAACAACAGGAATTTTACTTGCTATTGATTCTATCTCTACGATAGCACTATTCTCAAGATTAAAAGATAATATTCCTTTAAATATCTGAGGGTCACTTCTTACAACAGACAAAACGTCCTCGTTGGCAATCCCATACGAATTATTTAGATCCATTGCTTGAACAAAACCGTAATTGATGTTTGAAGTAAATAACTCTACTTTCTCATCTTCAATACTTATTTTTCTATTATAAAAGTAACTTCTTCCCTCGTGATTTTTCAGTTCTAAAAGATTTGTTAAAGCTGTTGATCCCTCGATCTCGTTAAAAATTGGCCATATTAAAGAATCAATTTGTCCATAGGTAAACGCATTTGCATATCTTGCCCCAAAAATAGAACTAAAATCTGGTTGGTATAATCTTTCCATTGTAAGAACACCTACTTCAAGAAATTGTTAAGCAAAAATTATTCTAACTAAATTATTTTAATGTAGGAAATCAAATATTAATTATTAAGTTAATTTCATCTAATTTTTTTCGCGTTACAAATGATTGATCTGAAACTGGGAATTTATCCAATTATTATTTCGCCGAATATAGGTAAACCGCTACTTCTAAACATGAGAGATTATAAACAAAGAGCTCAGTTCCCAATTAAGAATTTATCGTTCGAAGCTCTCATTATCGCATCTAAATCCCATTCAACTCAAAAGATTTTGGAGCATTTTCACCAAAATTTATTTATTCAACCAATTTTAAAAGCGAGTGGAGATTTTGAAAAGAGAAGAGGAACCCTAATCGACTTACATTTAGTTCAAATCGAAAAAATAGAAAAATTAGATTTCCGAGATCAACCCATTTTAGAAGAAGAGAATTGTATAGTATGGGATATTAACAATTCTGTATTTCAATTTGACGATGTATTTGGAAAAAGAAAAGAACTCTATAAAATTAAAGTAGAAATCCGGGACATCTTAAATATTGAAAAAATGCTAAAAAAAATTAGTAGAGATTTTCTTTTATTTGATATCGTACATGATATCCCTAATTTAACCGAGAACAAGGTTAATTACCACAGCATTGCTATTTTTGATAAAGATTGGAACGATTTCAGTTTCATTCACGCTACTGACTTCCATATCGCTCGAAGAAATGACTTCATCTTACATTATCTAAAAGATAAGGCAAGGATTAAGATCGATCGATGTAAAACTAATGAAGAAAAAAAAAAAAAAGTAGATACATTTGTTCTTACAAGAGATTTCGATTATAAAGAGGAGTTTCAGGAAGAACGATGGGAAGATCTAAGGACAGCGAAATTTAACTTCAATTCTAATTTGAGAAAGTTAATCAATTTTGCAAACACAAAATCTTCGCAAAGGAACTTAGATTTCCTGTTAATGACGGGAGATTTAATAGATTACCTGAATATCGCAAGAGGTAATTATCAATATAAGAACAATTTTCTTGTATTTTTAGATATTTTGCTTGGAAGAAATAAAGGATTGGATAAGCCACCGTTTTTGGGTTCTGATGATGAATTTGTTAATTCCGAAGAAATCATGGTTCCAATTTTTACAACGATTGGAAATCACGACTATAGATCAAACCACTATGGAATGCGTTTTGGTCAAATTCATAAAATTTTCGGGATGACTCATTCAGATGTAAAGGGATATTACGATACTAAATTCTTTAACTACTTCACCGCTCTTAGATCTAATGACAAATATTTGAAAGACTATTTTAGATATATCAATCCTAACCTCAACTTTAATCTTAAGATAGGGGATCATTACAATTTTATATTCCTCGATACAGGACAAGACTCAATTGCAGATATGCATGATCTATTAAAAGGCGGGCCAAGCACAAAAGGAATTAAAGAATACCAAGTAGATTTATTGCGTGCTTTTATTCAAATAGCCCATAATGAAAAAGTTATAGTAGTTATGCATACTCCTCCGGTTTCCCCAAACCTTAGTCGATACAAGAGGAGAAAATATAAAAAAAAATTGAACATCAAGAATAGGCCATTACAATGGTCAGATTTCTACGAGAGTAATTTAAGAAGTTATAATGGAACTGGAAGATTGGATACGATATTAAATCTAAAATACCAAACGATAATGTATAACTGGTCAACAGTTTTGAAAATCTTTACTGGTTCAGATAAGATTATTAGAAGAAAAGTAGATATTGTAATGTGTGGGCATACTCACACCTTAAAAGAGTACAGGTTAAGAGAGGCTAAAAAAACAGATAGGATTAATTTTGGTTTTTGGTTTTTTCCAATTTACATTGAGGTACCCTGTGAAATTTACACCTCACGATATCGGGATAAATTTAAAGAATTCAAAAATCCACTCGATTTAAAAACATGGTTTGATGTTAATAAGCCCTTTGTCTTTCAAACTCAAGCGGTTGGTCCCCTTTCTGCGAAGTTTAAATTTAAAACGCCAGGATTTAGATATTATACTATTAAGAATGATCAAATAGTTAGTGCTAAAGTATTTTCTTTACATTTAAAATGATTTTAAACGGTTTCCATTAATTTCAATACTTCTTCGTATGCATCATTAGCCATAGGTCCAAAAAACCGAACTTTCAGAGCTCCAGCGGCATTTGCAAACATTCCAATTCTTTTTAAATCCCACCCCGCTAAATAACCAACAATAAAAGCTCCATCAAACGAATCACCCGCTCCAGTTGGGTCTGTTTCCTCTACTTTAAATCCGGGAACCTTTATAGAATCTACTAATCCAGAAGAAAATATTGTACATCCTTCTTTTCCTTGTTTCAAAACGACTAGTTTTAAACCTTTCTTTAGTAGTTTCTTACATGCTTTGACTTCTCCCTTGATTCCAGCTAACATTTCTGCTTCTTCTCCGCTTGGGAACAATATTGTAGTCTTGTCTAATACTGGTTTAGAAATTTCTATGATCGTCATTATATCTAGCATTTCTGGTCGTAAATTTGGATCAAAAGAAATAATAACTTGTGGATTTAAAGTTCTTGCAATCTCAATTGCTCTATAACATGATTCCCGGGAATTTTCACTTATTGAAAGAGAACTACCCATAATGTGAAGGACTTTTACGTTCGAAAAGTATTCCTCGTCAATATCGTCTGGAGAAGTTTGTCCTGCCGCTCCAGCAGCAAAAATAAATTTTCGAGTGCCAT
>SOKP01000004.1 GCA_004375715.1 Promethearchaeota archaeon
TAATTAGAAAAAAGATTCATCCCCTCGAAATTGAAGATAACCTGTTTGAAGGAGTGTCTCCATTCACTGATGAAGAGCTGGAAGAAGTAAAAAGATCGTTATTTCCAATTAAAGAATAACTACATTTTTTTGAATTAAAATGACTGAAAAAGCAGTAATTGACGCACAAGTCTTATTTTATTTCCATTATGACTACAAAAAAGTCCCGGTAATGCTTCAAAAACTAAAGAAAAAAGTAATTGATGGAGAAATAACTGTAATAATTCCAACTATTGTCATATCTGAATTATTATGGAAAATGCGAAAAACGGGTAAAGTAGAAGCGGTTAAAAGGGCTATTGAGAGATGGGAAAAATCTGAAAATGTGATAATTGATGATTTTGATTTGGAGATCATCAAATTAATGCTACAAAACATCGAAAGCCACGAACTACACGACGAGATAATTGCCATGACTTGTAAAAAATACAATACAAATATCATTTATTCAACTGATAAAAAATTTGAAGAAATTTTTAAACTAAAACTAAGATCTTGGAAATAATACTTTTGAATTTATAATTTAGGACTGAGCTTAAATCCAAGATATAACTATTTCAAAGTAATAAAGAACTTAAGGTCTTTTTAGCTAGAGTAAATAAAGTATGTAGGTGTTCCTCAGTTAGATGAAAGTGCAACTCCCAATTTTCTTCAGTTAAATAATCGCTAATAGTAAAAATTGCCCCTGCTTTGATGTTTAAATACTTTGCAATTACAAATATAGCAGCAGCTTCCATTTCAACCGTTAATACTCCTTCATCGCGATAATTTTTTAACTCAGCTAAAGTTTCACGATAGGGGGCGTCTGTTGTCCAACTTGTTCCTGTGTGGTAATTTAATTCCATGTTTTTTGCTATTTCGATCAATTTTTCAGTCAAGTCACTAGAGGGATATGAGTACTTCTCGCTTAATGCGTAATGATGCGATGTTCCCTCGTCTCTAATTGCTCTCGTGCAGATAATGGTACTACCTAATTGGAGATTTCTTTGTAGAGATCCAGCAGTCCCTATTGAAACAAATGATTTAATACCAAAAGCGTTAAGTTCTTCCAAGAGAATCCCAACAATTGGAGCTCCGATTCCAAAAGTTCCACAAAGTGCAATTTTTTTGTCAGAATCGTTCAAAAGATAAAAATCCTTTCCAAAAACATTATCAACTTTAGTAAGAGAATAATTTTCTACGATGTAATTTAGGATTGTAGGGGAATAACAAATTATTACTCCTTTTGGTGGTTTAATATCAGGAAATACTCCAAGTTCTTTCTTATACTTCCAGAAATCTTCAGCTTGAACAACAGCTCTCTCACGATGTTTATTTGGAAAATTTGGAAATGTCATATTTCTTTTAAAGTTCTAAAGAATATGAAACTTGTCGAAAAGGCTATCTCTTTCAAATTTCAGTTAGGTTATTTTTGAATGAGATTATTCTGAAAATTAATTTTCTCAACCGATTTTAACTCATTCAAGACATCTGGGACAACTTTAAAGTCGTTCCAACTCAAGTCAAGACTTTCAAGACTTGTAAGGTCGCTGAAGGTATCCGGCAAATCAGTTAAATTATTACAACTAAGATTCAAATTTTTTAAATTCTTCAATAATTTAATGGAGGAAGGAATATGATCTCTTAAGGATATACTTAACTCTGAAATGTGCTGGTCTTGAACTTTAAACATTACATCAACATCAAAGATCAGCTTACTGTTTGAACTCCAATTAAAACTATTGTAATTCTCAAGATCAAATTCTATATCCAACAAGAAAGGAACTTCCTCGGAAACAATATCAAACTTTTCAGCTATTTTCTCTAATCTATGAAGAAAAATTGTGAATAAAGTCTTGTATCGATCGATTTTTGGATCATTTAACATCTCTCCAAGGACTTTAAGTAATTTAGTTGACTTATCGTTTAATAGAACCCATTCCAAGCATTTTTCTCCAGCATGTTTGTAATTTTCTAAAATATTTTTAGCGGAAATTATCCTAATCTCTTCAAATTCGTCAGAAATTATACAATTTTCTAAGGTTTTAAAAACAATCTGATCTTGAGTTTTAAGGCTATAGAGAATATTTAAACTTTCCAATCTGGCGCTAGTCGTGTCAGATTTTTCTATGATCGAAATTAGAAGCTCAATACCTTCTATCCTGTTGATTTTATTCTGGAGTATTTTCTGGTAGATGGTATTTGGGTTTAGTGTAACTTTCATTTCGAACGATTAGAGAATAATTGTTATTAAGCTATTTTACTTATTTTTTAAAGTTTTAAAATACTTATTAGATTGTTGATTTACAATAATTACATTTTTAAATTTTAAATTTCAGTGAAGAATTTGAATGTTAAAACACCTACTGAAAGGATTATTAATCTCAAAAATAACATGCTATCAAGCAAGTATGAATTATGTATCGAACGCATGAGGTTTTTCACTGAAATTTACAAACAATATCCGGACGATCCCGAAATTATTAAGAGAGCAAAAGCTATAGCACATACTCTAAAAAATATGACCATTTTTATTAGAGACGATGAATTACTGGTTGGAAACGAATCCAGTAAAAATTTAGGTGAAAAAATCAATCTCGATCTTCAACGCTACAATAACAGTTTAGAGAAAAAAATAACCTATAAGAAGCTAAGAAGAAGAAAACTTCAACCTTTTTTTATCAACGAACCGGAGATTGATGAGTTACTCGAAATGATTCCTTTTTGGAAAGAAAAATCGCTATTAGAAGGTCGGATTAATAAGAAATTACGGGAAGAAAAACTTCTCACAGGAGAGGGGAAAATTACTTCCTTAGCTCCAAATGTTTCCATTCAAATTGGAACAACAGAAGGCCATATATGTGCTGGCTACGAAAAACTTTTAAAACTTGGATATAGAGGAATAATTGAAGAAGCTGAATCGTACAAATCCCGCTTAGATAAAGCGGATAACGATTATCAAGAAAAATATAATTTTTACGAAGCTGTTAAAATATATTACAGCGCTGCTATAGAATTTTCCCAAAGGTTTTCAGCTCTTTCTCTCGAAAAGGCAAAAACTCAAATCAACGAGGAACGTAAAAAAGAGCTCAATAATATTGGAGCTATGATGGATAAATTTACTGAAACCGTTCCAGAAACTTTTTACGAAGCAGTTCAATTTATATGGTTTACCCAAAATATCATAAATATTACTTACCAGCGAAGCGTTCTAGCTCTTGGTCGATTAGATCAGATTTTATGGCCTTATTATGTTAAAGATATTGAAAACGCGGAAATCGATAAGGAAGACGCTTTGGAATTAATAGAAGAACTCAATTTAAAATTAACATGGAATGTTACAATATTACCTGCAGACTTTTCTTTGGTAGCTAACGCTCTTGGTCAGAACACTCAGACTATTACTATTGCAGGCATGGATTTAAACGGAAAAGACGCAACAAATGAGTTATCCTACCTTTTTCTTGAAGCCTATAAGAAAGTAAAAGTTTTCACAACTGATCTTTCAGTAAGAATTCATTCAAAAACTCCAAAAGAATTCTTTGAAAACGCGATTAAAGTTTTTAAACACACTTCAGGTATTGCATTTTATAACGATGAAGTTATCGTTCCAGCGCTTCAAAAGACGGGTTATTCTCTTGAAGATGCTCGGAATTACGTTATAATCGGATGTGTAGAACCTACAGGTCAAGGAAACAGTTTTTCAGCAACGGGTAGGATGTTCATAAATCTACCTGGAGTATTAGAATTAATTTTAAACAATGGATTTAGCAATTTCTCAAAAAACATAGACGGTTTACAGACAGGAAATCCAAGAGAGTTTACCACATACGATCTATTTTACGATGCCTTCAAGCGTCAGCTTAAATTTAACATTGAAAAATCTGTAAAAATTGCCGAAGTAGGAGATAAAGTAGTAATGAATTATTTCCAACATCCCATTGTGTCTGCTACGCTTGATGGGTGTTTGGAAAATGGAAAAGATTACGTGTGTGGTGGGGCAAAATATAATTATTCGTCGATTACTGCTTATGGGTTTGCTACTTTAGTTGATTCCATGTATACCATTAAAAAAGTCGTTTACGATGAAAAGCTAATGACTTTACCAGATCTTATAGATGTTCTCAATTCAAACTTTGAAGATAATGAAGTTTTTCGGCAAAATTTAATTAATAATTACGAAAAGTGGGGGAACGATGATACTGAGATTGATTCTTTTGCTAATGAATTATGGAATTTGTTTACGCAAGAAGTAAGTAAGTATAAACCTTTAAGAGGGGGACAATATAATGCGGGAGCTTATTCAATGGGCATCCATGTAATAGAAGGCACTATAACGCAACCAACTGCTGACGGTAGAAAAGCAGGAAGACCCATTTCAAATAGTTTATCACCCGTGAATAGAGTCGGAAAGAATGGAATCACCGCAATATTGAATTCACTCGCAAAGTTAAACTATGACTATGCAATGAACGGAGTAGCTGTTAACGTGCGGTTACATCCTCAAAACCTAGAAAATCAAGAAAATATCGAGAAGTTCTATTACTTGTTAAAGACCTATTTTGAAAAAGGAGGAATGCAGATTCAACCAAATGTTGTTTCAACCGAAACTTTAAAAGACGCGCAAATTCATCCCGAGAATTACACCGATTTAATTGTAAAAGTTGGTGGTTATAACGCGACATTTATTGATTTAGGTATTCTGATTCAGAACGACATAATTGATAGAATAGAAAATAAATTTTAGATTTACATCAACTTTAGCTGCAAGAAAATGGAAAAGCTATTTCCTATAAGTATAAATCCTCAATTTTGCGTCCGTTGTGAAAGGTGTTCTTATTCGTGTTCAACAAAAGCAATATTTTTTAGAGATTCACTCCGATATGTCGATTATAATAAATGCAAAGGATGTCTGAAATGTGTAGATGTGTGCGAACACAACGCTATAGAAGTAATTTCGTTAGAAGAGGGGCGCTTAATTGATTTTAAAATTGATAAAGAGAGACGTACTGTTTGTAAAAAATGTCTAGAGTAAAATTTCTGTTTTCAAAATTTATTTAAGCTTTGTGTTGAGTCAGATACAAACAAAAAATTCATCGAATTTAATAATGAATCAATGAATAAGTGCAGTAATTGTTTGAAATGTTTTAAAGATTGTCCAAACAACGCTATTATCCCAAATATAGATGTAAATGTATCTTAACTAGTAAATACTAATCCAATTTACCCCGAATTTCTTAATTATATGACTTTTGTTATTTTGAGTTCACTAATCCTTTATAATCCTCTATCGCTCTTTTTAACGTTCTATATGCTAATTCGGCACAATGTTTATGGTCTTCGGGTAGACCGTTTAACGCAGCGTCAATGTCTTCTGGCCTTAGTTTTTCAGCATCATCTAACGATTTATTCTCTATGAGAAGGGTTGTTTGGTATCCCGTTGCCACTGAAGCTCCGCACCCGTCAGTAAGGAAATTGGCTTTTTCAATAATATTATTTTTTATTTTTAAAAAGAAAGACATCGTATCCCCACAGGGACCCTCGTAAGTTTTAGAAATCGTAATTTCATCGTCAGAGGGTTTACCCCAGTTTTTAGGATCGTGATATAATTCAACTATGCGTTCGTTATAATCTCTAATTTCTTCTTCAAGTATCATTTTTTGAAGATTTTCTACATATAAGTCAAACTTGTCTTTAGGCATTTAAATTGAACTACTCTTATTAATTAAAATTCAGTTACTATAAAAATTAATGGTTCAAATGATTTTCGATTCATTTCAATTAATGCTGATGGTGGTGATGATCGTGATCGTTGTTATCATCTGCTTCAGTATGGATTTTTTCTACACCATAACCTTTACCTCCACCTGGAGAACAAATGTTTTCCCCGCCTTCTAATGTTCCATCTAAAATCTTAGCAATGACATCTTCAATATTACCAACAATACCTCTAATTACTTCGATTCCGTATTGGTTAAAAAAATCAATTGCTCTATGGCCAATTCCTCCGGCGATCATACAGGTGGCACCGTTTTCGTTAATAAATTTTGGGATGCTCCCAATTTCGTGTCCGGGATTAGGTAACACTTTTTTATCAACTACTTTGTTATTTTCAATTGAAACAAAAGTAAACTCGGGAGCGCGACCAAAATGTTGCGAAACACTTCCCATTTCTGTACATATAGCTACTTTCAACTTTTTAATCACTTTTTTTTTTACTTATTAATTATAATATTTAATAGATAATTATTTTGGATAATTATTCAATACTTTTAAATATTGTATTTAATATTTGATCCATAGGATGAAATGAATGATTGTTATTAATAATATCATTAATAATGATTATTCAAAATCTAAATTTGTAAAAAAACAAACAAAATTTAAGGAGATGATAATAAAATAATGCCTGGTGGAGATAGAATTGGCCCTAGAGGTCTTGGAGCAAGAACTGGAAGAGTTTTAGGATATTGTGCGGGATATGATGCTCCAGGATATGCTTACGGTCCAGGATTTGGTTATGGTCGAGGTGGAGGCCGAGGGATGGCTTGGGGCTCCGGACGAGGAAGGGGATATGGGCGAGGGTGGGGTTATAGAGAACCAATTTATCCCCCAATTATAGCTACTGCCCCGGTTTATACTTCAAGAGTCCCTATAGAGCCTGTAGATAGATTAACAATGTTGAAACAGGAAAAGAGTTACTTAGAATCTGAAGTTAAAGGGATTGGGAATGCTCTAGAAGACATAACCAAACGCATTGAAGAACTAGAAAAAAAAGAATAATTTTTTTTTCATTTTTTTATAATTAAAAATTAAGAAGTCTAGAATGTTGAGTGCTGAATAAGATGTCGCAAATTAAAGATACCCATGAAGATTATCTTAAAGCAATTTATATGGTATCTAAGAAAAACAGGGGCGGCTGGGTCTCAAATTCAGAAATTTCTAACTTCCTTAAAGTTAAGCCCGCTTCAGTATCAAATATGTTATATAAACTAAAAGAGAATGATTACATATCTTGGTATCCAAGGAAATCAGTAAGGCTAACTGCGAAAGGCAAAAAAATTGCGTTAATTACTATTACTAAGTATAACCAATTGAAGCTTTTCTTTGAAGATGTTTTAGGCGTGGACAACGCATTTAAGCTTGACGAACTCTGCTGCAAAATAGAGCATACGATAACTCCAGAAATATCAGATGCTTTAGAAAACCTTTCTCTTAAAGTAATTCAAGAAAATATTTAAAAAATAAACTCAAAATTTAAATCATTTAATAAGCACTTAGAAATCATGGCAAACATAAATATAAAAGTAAACGATGAAAAAGTTCCTTTAAACGATTTTATGGAAGATATGTTGAAGAATCTGTTGTTAGCATATTTAAAAGCAGCAAAAGGTATCCCTGAAGAAATAAAATCAATTGATGTTGAAATAGAACTGTAATTCTTTTTTCTTTCTTTTTAGATTTTAGAATCTAAAACGCAAAAATCATGAATACTCCTAATTGAATCTATTTTTCGCATAGATTTTAATAAAATTAAAAAAAAAAAATTAAATTTTATATTATAATTCTTGGATAGTTTTTTGCCTAGCTAATTTTTCTCCTTCTGTAAGTTCTACTTCGCCTCTTTTTACGAACATCATCATAACGAAAGCTAAGATGAAGAATATGGCACCATTAAGAAGTAAGAATTGTATTCCCATTAAATCTGTAAGACCACCTACGATCATCGGACCTAATATAGCAGCTAAGTAACTGAAAAAGTAATATAGCCCGGTATATGTCCCAATTTTCTTTTCACTAGGAGCTAATTCCCACACAATTACGATAGAATTAGTGTTAATCAATGCCCATCCGATTCCAAGGAACGCAAGTGGAATAGCCATTATGGCTAATGAAACTTGAGCAAGCCCCATGAAGAATCCGACTATTAACATAACCGTCCAAAGTATTACTCCGATTTTAATTGTTTTTCTTCTCCCAATTTTTCCAGGAAGTAACGAAAGAGGATATATTGATATCAAAAGAGGAACAGTCACTATAAAAGGTAAGAATCCCGCAAGACCTTGGCTGTATCCTAACACCTGCACACCATAAATTGAAATAAGCGCAACAATTCCTTGATATCCTATGAACCAACAGAAAATCGCAAATAACATAAAAAGTGTGCTCTTATCCTCCTCAGAAGCTATGTCCTTAATACTTTCGATCAATCCAAGAGTAGTTTTTTCTGTTTTGACTTTTTCTCCTTCATTTCCTTCCATTTCAAGAATTAACTGATAACTGAATGAATCTTTTTCTTTTATTCGCCATAATAGTATCAGTAGAGCAACTACCATTATTATTGAAATAATAAGAAACATTAGTTGTAGGCTAATGATGCCAAGTAAGATACTGAACCCATATCCTATTGCTACTCCAAGGCCCCCCATAAGGTTGATTATTGCGTTTCCTTTACTTCTATGAACTGGTCTTACGAAATCTGGCATCAACGAAACAGCTTGGGCTCTATAAAAGCCCATACTTAATCCAAAAAAGAACATATAGATTAATAACATTATAACCGAAGTTTGTGTAGGAATTAAAAAGAAAAACAGCGCGCCTAAAGGAATACCTATTATCAAATATGGCATCCTTCTTCCGAATTTAGTACGTGTGTTATCGGAGATTGAACCCATAATAGGCTGAATTATTACTCCTATGATGTTATCTAATGCCATTAGTAAACCAATTACAAATAAAGAAGAGAAATAATCACTTAATAACAAAGGAACTTGTGCGTTATACAGTGCCCAGGCAATTTCTGACGAAAAAAAAGCCAAACCAATTGTAAAAGTGTGTCCAACTCTAAATTTTGATGTTTCTGACATTTTTATCACATTTTTTTTTTTAAGTAGATTTTAATGATAATATACAATAATTTTCTTTTGATATATAAAATTCTTTTTTTTAATTAAAAGGATTTATAATTTTTCTCCATCTTTTCTTATTATAATACTAAAAGGACATATAGAAATGCACTTAGAACCCGAATGTATACCGTGTCTTATTAATCAAGTTTTAAGAGCCTTTCAACTGTTGAAACCTAATATATCTCGTGAAATAATATTAGATACTCAGAAGAAGTTAATGGACTATCTCGTGAATTTTGATATAGAAAAAAGAGCATCTCCGATAATCGGTAAAGTAGCATACAACCTTGTTGCTGAAGCTTTAGGTGTAACCGATCCCTACGCATCAATAAAGAAACGATATAATAAGTTAGCTTTACAATTCTACGATGAGGCCAGAAAAATAGTTACTAACGCCGAAGATCCTTTATTTGAGGCTATTATTGTGGCTGCTCTTGGAAATACAATTGATTTTGGCACCAATCATAAAATTGATTTTATACACGATATAAAAACTTTTACACCGGACAAGTTAGCAATAAACGACTACGACGCATTTAAACAATCTCTTCTGAATACTCATCACTTACTTATTTTACTAGATAATGCCGGGGAGATTGTGTTTGATAAGCTATTGGTAGAAACTATGCTTAAAACTTTTCCAGAACTAGAAATTATTTGTTCTGTTCGATCAGCCCCTATTATCAACGACGCAACCTTAGAGGACGCAAAATTCGTTGGTTTAACTGATCTAGTTCAAGTCATAGAAGCAAGTGGCACACCGGGTATTGACCTTCCATCAACTACAGATGAGTTTAAGAAGCAGTTTTTTCTAAAGGATGGCGTTATTTTATCAAAAGGTCAAGGTAATTTTGAAAGCTTACACGGTATGGAAATACCAGATAAAGAAATATATTATTTACTAAAAGCGAAGTGTAAATTAATGGAAAGGTTATTCTCCGTTAAACAAGGAAACATTATTTTTAAGAAAAAAACTGAGAATTTTTAAAGATGTTATTAGTTTCTCGTTTTTGCGATTGCTTCAGTGAAAAATCCAAAGTCTCGGATTTCTTTTTTAGCGTTGTCATCATTAATTCGATTGAAGTACTCAACAATTTGGTCGTATAAGATTTTTTTAAACGACTCAAACTGAGAAACATCGGTGGAATCGCTGATTTCGTTTTTGTATAGGTGATAAAACATGTCGAGTGCTTTTTCTGCTTCTTCTCTCATGTCTTCTTTGACAAAATCTTTATCCATTATCGCAATTAAAACAAGGTCAAATTTATTTACAATAATCATCTGAATGGATAAACCCTTGATTGTAATTTCTTCAATCTTTCCCAGGCTCTCCGCTCCAAATAAGGACAACGCCCCTACAAACGACGAGAGCAACATAGGATTAATTTCAGAATCCAAAATAAGATCTAATAAATATACACCAGTTTCTTTACAAATTACAATGCCTTTTAAAAGCTTTGAAACATCTGATCTTTGAATTGAGTTAATTTTAGATTACCTTTAACCTGTTATTATGAAGATTTTCAAATTCTCCAATTGAGTATTAAAATCATATAATAAAATATTTAAAATCTTTTATAATTTATCAAACAATATATCATGGTGATATATACTCCCAGAGTTCATAGGACTTTAAGGACTTTTAACTTTTTGTCGGTTATATCACATTGTTAATTTTTCTCTATCGACAAAGACTTGATATTTTATAATCGATAACTTTATTTCCTTATGAATACTCATTCAATTAAAATAATATTATAATTAAAGCTGATATAAATGAATCAAGTTATAGGAATTCCTTCCGATGGACCAGAACTATCCGATGCAATATCAGAACATTTTGGTCATTGTCGTTATTATGTAGGAATCGAAATTGACGAAGAAAAAAATGTGAAGAAGTTATTTTCTTTACAAAATAATGGGCATCAAGGTTGTATGGAACCAGTTAATGACATGAAACAAAGAAGCGTAACAGACATGATTGTAGGAGGAATCGGCGGACGACCATTTGCAGGGTTCACTCACTATGGAATTGGATTATTTAAAGGAGTAAAGGGAACTCTGTCTGATAATATTCAACAATTTTTACAAGGTAATTTACAATCTCTAAATGAGCCCATATGTGCTGGTAGCAATAGCGGGCACTCTGATCATAACTGCCAACATTAAAATTAATATAAAAAATTATAAAAAAAATTATTTTTCTAATTCTTCTCTTATTTTAGATACAGCTGCTTTAAACGCCTTAGTGCTTGCGCTTTCAGGGTATTTTAATACAAATGGTAAACCCCGATCTCCTTGTTGGCTAACTTCGACCTCAAAAGGAATTTGTCCTAAAAATGTTATATTAAAGTCTTTGGAAGCCTTTTCTGCGCCACCAGGAGGGTAAAGATCAATATATTCGCTACAATGAGGGCATTTAAAACCAGACATATTTTCAATTATCCCAAGAACATGTCTTTCCATTGTTTTTGCCATTACAATTGTCTTTCGAGCGTCCATAAGCGCAACTTCTTGCGGTGTGGATACAACAACTACATTTTCGTCTGGAATTAGTTGTAGTATATCAAGAGTTTCATCAGAAGTGCCAGGAGGTAAATCACAGATTAGGTAATCAAGGTCCCCCCATATTGCTTCTCCCAAAAATTGTCTTACTGCTGACATTTTCATTGGACCTCGCCAAATTACTGGGGTATCGCTATCTTCTATCAAAAAAGCCATACTCACGACTTTCGTGCGTAAGGGACCATCAACTGGATAGAACTTCTTTGCGTCTGGGTCAACTCGAGGTCTAACCTTGGGATCAATACCTAACATCTTAGTTACATTCGGTCCCGTTATATCTACATCTAATATCCCTACGCGTAAACCCACACTCGCTAAACTCATTGCGAGGTTTACTGCTACAGTTGTTTTACCAACACCTCCCTTCCCTGATATAATCACGATCTTATGTTTTATTTTAGCCATATTATCACGAATGTTCAACGTTTGCTGATCCAGTACCTCTTCCTTGCCTTGGGCTACCATTTCTTTTAAATCTATATCGGGTATTTCATCTTCTCCCATAATTCATTCACTTTTTCAATTGATTTTAACTATTAATTTCATTAATTTATCTTATGATTTGGATATACAATTATCTCCTTTAATTTATCGTTAATATTTTGAAAAGGCTTACATGCTTTCAATTATATTTCAGTTCAATTTATCCAGATTTAATTATAAAATCAAAACCATTTTATGAATAAATATTCATATATTTAATGACATAAATATTTTATTTATAAATATTGTTCAGCAGGTTGCATTTATATTCATAGAAATCCCATTGTAATAGTATCAATTGTGATGGAAATATTTAGTAGCACGAGTTTTCAGACGATTTGTAATTTCGGGATTGTTATGTTAAATTTTCCCTTTTATTATAAGAGGTAAAGTATAAATCAAATTAATTTTAAGATTAGTATATAGAGGTTATACTAAAATGGATATAATAGCAATACCGAGTCATAGGAAGGGAGGATTAAATGAAATTGTCTACCCCAAATTTGGAAAATGCGACAGTTTTACTTTCATTACATTAGATAATAATGAAATTACGCAAGTTAAAGTAATTGAAAATTCTGCGGCTGAGGAAACCCGAAGTAGAGGAACTTTAGCAGCGAAAATTGTTAGAAATAATCGCGCCGAAAAGCTGATTGTTAGCAAATTGGGGCCAAATGCTTCAATGGCGCTAAACTCATTAAAGATTAAAACATATCGCGCTCCTGCTGGAAAAATACTTGTAAAAGATTTAGTAGCTCTTTACTTAAAAGGAAAACTAAAAATTACTTCCTCAAAGGATCTTATAGTTGATCCAGATCAGGAGTAAACCGTATTTTTTTGTGGAATTTTTATAGATTGCTTGTTTTTTTTGAATAGAACCCCGTAAATTGCATTTTTAAGAAAACAAGCCGATAATCCTTCTTAATTTTAAGAAGACTGATTATAAATTATTTGATCTTCGTAAATTTATTTAGAATAATTATTCATAAAACTTAAATTCTAACAAAATTTAGTTTACTCATACTTTAAAAGGTGATAGATAAAAAATGGTAATAATTGGTATTCCTACCTTTGGAAATAAAGGCTTGAGTGAAGTTATGAACGATCGCTTTGGAAGATGTAGCAGCTTCACATTTGTTACAATTGAGAATGATGAAATTGTAGAAGTTAAAACCGTTGCAAATGATGCACAGGGTGCGATGGGTGGTGCTGGAATTCAAGCAGCTCAGATCATCGGTAATAACGGAGCCACAGAGGTCATTGTAGGTCATTTAGGTCCTAACGCTATGAATTCTTTAAGCGCTTTAAATCTTAAAATTTATCAATCACAGGGTGGAAGTTTAACCGTGAAAGAATTGATAGATTTACATTTAAGTGGTAAATTGCAAGTTCTTACGGCTTCAAATGTTGGAGCTCACGCAGGTATGGGTGGAGGACGAGGTGCTGGCATGGGCGGTGGCGGCGGTAGAGGAAGACAATAATTTTAATTACGTAAATTTAATTTAAATATTTTATTTATTAAGAAGCAAGATTAAAAATGGTCAAACCTAAAATTATTTGTGTTACAGGTGGCAAGGGCGGGACGGGGAAAACGTTGGTGGCCGTGAATTTGGCAATAATGTTTAAAAATAGGGGATATAAAGTACTTCTTATCGACGGAGATGTCGAGAACCCTAATACATTTTTATTATTAAACGCAAAGCTTAAGAACAAATCGGAAGTCCTTTATTTCCTACCTAAAATAATAGAAGATAAATGTAATAAATGTGGGTTGTGCGCAGAAAATTGTGGAACACACGCACTATTATATATAAAAGATTCCTATCCAATTCCGATATCAACGGTCTGTTCAGGTTGCAAATTATGTTATAAGATTTGTCCAACTAACGCCATTGAACCAGACTTAAAAGTTATTGGATGGACTTACACAGCTTCCGCATTTAATATAGATCTTTTTTTAGGCGAATTAAAGCCATCCGAAGCGCGCTCAGCCGTAATTGTAAATAAACTGATGGAGAATTTAGAAGAGGTTATAAAAACAGAGCCAGAAAAATATGACATCGTTATATTGGATACTGCGCCTGGAGCTCATTGCGACGTAGAAGAATTAATTAATGGGGCAGATTTTGTCATACCAGTTACAGAACCCACGAGGTTCGGAAAGCTCGATTTATTGAGAATCATAGAATTGATTAATTTATTGAAGAAAGAATACAAGGCTATTGTGAATCGATCATCGCTGCTGGGTTATAAAGAGAAATTTCTAAAAGAATTAGAAGAAAAAGGTGTAGAAGTTTTAGGCGACATTCCTTTAGACGAAGAAATTGTGAGTTCGTATTGTCAAGGGATTCCTTTAATGGAAGAAACAAGCAAATTTGATAGGGATGGAGCAGGTTACAAATCGTTTCAGCAAATTTTTGAGAATCTGATGGAGTGGGGTGAATTTTCAAAGTGAATAGAAAGAAGATTGCTGTTATCTCTGGAAAAGGAGGAGTAGGAAAAACTTCGCTAGTAGCTTCGTTAGCAAGTTTAGGTCATAAAGATAATGACGTTAACCTAATAGTCTTAGATTGCGATGTCGATGCCCCTAATTTAGCCCTGATATTACCCCCTAAGTCTGAGGAAGATGTAATAACCCAAGACATGTATACTACAAAAAAAGCCACGTTTTTAGAGGAAAAATGCACGCAATGCAAACAATGTTATGATAAGCATTTTTGTGAATTTAACGCGTTAAATTGGGACGAGAACAATAATATTCCAATTATCGACTATTTAGCGTGTGAGGGGTGTGGAGCCTGTAAAGTTTTATGTCCTGAAAATGCGTTTGAAATTAATCCGGTTAAAAGCGGAGAAATAATATCTTATGAAACCAGTGACGAATTACCTTTAGTTTATGGAATAACTAAATTAGGGAGTACCACTTCTGGGTTATTGGTTTCAGAGGTTAAGGAACACGCAAATCATCTCAAAAAATATGAAGATTCAAATCTTATTCTAATTGACGGCCCACCAGGAATAGGCTGCCCCGTAATTGCTACAGTTTCAGGTTTAGACTATGTAGTAGCAATAACAGAGCCAACACCTTCAGGAATACACGATTTAAAACGAGCACTTGAAATGGTTACCCAGTTTAACATTCCTTTTGGGATTGTGATCAATAAAGCAGATCTAAAAAGCGCATCTCAAAAGCAATTAAAAAGCTACATTAAAAAATCGAGCCATGAAATTTTAGGCAGAATTAACTTCGACTTGTCCATCCCGGAAGCAATGTCTTACGCCGAACCTGTTGTAGATTACGCACCCGAATCAGACGCTAGTCAAGCAATTAACAGCATATACACAAAACTAAAACACATTCTCTCAAAATTATAATAAAACTTAAAAAAAAAAGATGGATTTAAATTAAAATTATTTTTTATGCGAATCCAAGTTCTTTGAGCTTTTTCTTATTTTCCATCCATATTTGCGGAGTAATAGGATAAAATTTCCAAAATATCAAAACGCAAATTGCTAAGACTATTGCGGGGATAATACTCATATGCAAACGAATACCGAATTGCGCTTCAATAGTTTGTGTGAATGGGTCTGCTCCTTCAACAAAACCAGTAAGCAAATGCACAGCTGTAAAGATAGCAATTTGAGCAGCTCGAGCAAAACGAGAAAGAAACGCTGAAACGCCTACAGTTGTACCCCTATTCGGCGATTTAGTTAATATTACTCTCTCATCAAGAACATCTGAGAAGTATATTGTAAATAAAGTCCAAAAGTTTCCCATAGTAAATCCTAAAATAGTCATGTATATCATAGCATCGAATATAGATGTATGTAACGGGATTAATAATGATCCTATTACTAAACAAACACCCCCTATTAGTGCCGTTTTCTTATTGTTTTTAACTTTTTTCGCGACTCTTATCCAAATGGGAACTGATATAATAGCACCTTGTAAAAACATCGCGAATAAAAGTATCATGTTCGTTGCAATGCCGAATGGTGGTCCCGGTGTTAAATAATTGGCAGCATAAGGTATTGAACCTGTTAAAGATCCCGTCACCAATTGAAATCCAAAAAACAAAATAATATAGTACACAAAACTTTTCTGTTTTAAGGTTGACTTTAAGGCAGATATAAAGCTTTCACGCTTCTCTTCACTTATATAATATCTCTCAATTAATTCTTTATTCTCACGCATTCCAGGGAGCATTAATAGAGAAATCGGAAATATTGTGGCAACCATAAGCAATATCATAGGTATATAAGCTGCTTGAACGGTCGTTCCGTCCGGTCCGCCAAAAAGACCAAGGAGTATTGGAGGGACAATACTTGCAAGAGGCAAAGCTAGCATGGAAAGAGGAGTACCCCAACCTCTAGCCCTTCTACGAGCTCTATCAGTCCGAAATTTGTCAGGAAAAAGTGCTTCTACATTAACAAAACAGATCGTGTAAAGACTATCGAATAAAACCGTTGTAAATACAATCCACCCAAAAAATGGTAGTGGATCTGTCGCAGGATCGCCTGCGGGGGGCATAAATACGAGAATAAGGACAAAGTTTGCGGGGATTACACCAATTACTATCCAAATGAAGCGTTTTCCTACCTTTCTTGTATATTTCGTTATTCGATCTGTAAGAAAGCCAATCAGTGGATCATTAATAGCATCCCAGACTGTGAAGATGATCATCGCCCAAAATATATAAACTATATTTAAACCAACGGCGCTCTCGTAAAAGAACATTAACCATGCGTTAAAAACACTATACGCTAACATGCTCCAGAAACCGGCTGAGCCGTAAGAAATTGTATTAAGTAATGAGGGTTCTTTATAAGTTAATTGTTCATTTGTTTCATTCATTCATAAATCACTATTTTTTTTAAATTAAATTCCGAAATTAATTATTTTTTTTTTTAATTATATTTCAGATTAAACTATAATTTACCAACCTTTTATATAAAGATTCCTCACCGAGAAAAATTTGACTATATAAATTAGTATTAGATTTAAAGAAAAACGAATGAATTAGTGTAATTTTTAAGGAAAAAAGAAAAAATTCTATTTTAATAAATTTTAGGCTTTGCTGGCGGATTTCCTAACATTTCTGAGGTCAATTGCTGGAAATTATCAAAATGTCCAGGTAAGGTTTTTTGAACAAAGAAGACTTCAGCTGCTTTTATATCTACTTTATTTCCGATTGCTGTCGCCATTGAACGATAAAGTCTATTTGCGTATTTTGTA
>SOKP01000129.1 GCA_004375715.1 Promethearchaeota archaeon
GCTCTGGGGCCTCTAGCAATGATTGGAATAGTGTTATATTGCGTACCGATATTGGAGTAAATATTTTTAATGATGCAGTTAAAAGGAATAGACTTACTATTTCTGATAACATCGATCTTCTTAAACTTGAGAAAATTGCATTTAGAAAGAAAACACAAATAACCCAAATTGATGAAAAAACATTAAACACCATGCGTCTATTAGATCTTTCTGAAATCGAAATTAAAACATACACTTCCCTAATATCTTTAGGACGAGCAAGTGAATCGTTATTAAGTGAAGTTATGAAAGTAGATAAAAATTTGGTTATTAAATCTTTAGAAAATTTAAAACAGCGCGAGTGGGTTGTCTCATCTGATGGAATTTACATATCTGTTGACCCAACTTTAGTCATTAATAATGAGATCAGTAAACTTAGAAAAATATTCTTGGAAAAAATTAGCATACTCAATAGCGATGTTCTCCCAAAATTAGAATCAATGTTTGTCCGAAATAATATTGATCAATTGCGCCATAACAAAAAGATGTAGATAACCCAAAGTATCAAAATTGAACGCTAAATGAATTTCTCCATGAATAACCAGTGGGGTAAAAAAAAGGTTGGCACTTCGCTCTCAATATATTGCTCTCTTTCCTGAAATCCTTTTAATCGATACACTCGATGGGCCGTAGTCATGAATTCTCCAGTATCCAAGCGAACTGAAGAAAACCTGAATTCTTTTACTTTTTTTAATAACAGTGCTAATAATTCTTTTCCATAACCGTTCCCTCTATATTTCGGTTTAATATACATTCTCTTTATTTCTCCGATGCCATTTTTTATTTTTCTTAGAGCGCCCATACCAATTATAGAATTGTTTTTTTGTATCATGTAGTAAATACCATCTGGGGGAAGATAAGATGAGAGTTCTTCAAGAAATTTTGTTGTATATTCTCGAATGTTTACGCCCATTTGCAATTCTAAATCTATATTATACCTTTGTCGCATTTCATTAACAATCCAAGTTAAATATTCAATGTTTAGATTGATTAAGTGTGACTTATGCAATTCTAAATTAATGGGGATAAAATCAACCATGAGATCGCACTGATTTATTGATAATGTTAATTTATAAATTTCCAAAATTATTTAATTTTAGCTTTATTTCATTTATTTATGAGTAATGATGGATTTAATCTGTTTAAAGGAGATATCAATACAGAAAGGATCAAATATATTGCCGATCCTCAACTAAGAAATATCGTAAACGTTTCTATTGCCTTAGCTCGACCTTTATTAGTAAAAGGTGAGCCGGGCACGGGAAAAACGCTGTTATCTCATGCAATCGCGGAATCCTTGGGAAAAAGACTTATTGTATGGAATATAAAGAGCACAACGGAAGCAATAGACGGAGCATATATGTATGATACGGTACAAAGACTAAATGACAGTCGATTTGGAAGCGATGATCGAGATGTTGATAATGTAAAAGATTACATTACTCTTGGACCTTTAGGCGAAGCTTTCGACTCTGACGAGCAAGTTGTCCTCCTTCTTGACGAAATTGATAAAGCAGACATCGAATTTCCTAACGATCTTCTGCAAGAATTAGATGTAATGGAGTTTTATGTTAAAGAAACAAAAGAGTTTGTAAAGGCTAAAACGCGACCAATTGTAATTATTACTTCAAACAACGAAAAAGAATTACCTGATGCGTTCTTGCGAAGATGTGTATTTCATTGGATAGAATTTCCATCTAAGGAATTTATGACAGATATTTGTAATCTTCACTATCCTAATTTAAAGCAAAATCTATTGGATCAATGCCTTAAACATTTCTACGCACTTAGAGCTATCACTAAACTGAGAAAAATGCCCTCGACATCGGAACTCCTTGATTGGATCGGTGTTTTATTAAAAAGTGGAATAAGTTTAGACGAACTTAAAGGTAGTATACCTTTTCTAGGTGTACTCCTTAAAAAAGAAAAAGACATTGAGGTTGCCTTAGAAAAAATTAAATTTCCAACCTAAGATCGTTTTTATTTAATCATTTTCTAAACTCTTTTTTATAGTTTAAAGAACTGGCGAGAATTTTCAAATAATTTATTTTTACAATCCCCATTTATTTTTTAAATTATAAAGAGGAGATTTATTAGGTTTAGATTTTCTCTATGCAATGTGCTACTTTATGTTAAAAACATTATCGATATGTATCATAATTTAAAAATGAGGTGAAGAATTATAAGCGAAAAAGAAAAATATATTCTTTATGTGCAAACTAGTGATGATCCTGAACGCCAGTATTCACCACTTGTATTAGCACAGACTGCTAAAGCAATGGATGTTAAAGCACTTGTTTACTACTTAGGTCAAGGATTAAGGATCCTAAAACCTGGCATAGCAGAGGAGATTAAAGCGGGAAACTTCCCAACGCTCAAAGAAATGATTGATAAAACACTTGCGGATGGTATCGAAATTTTTGTTTGCGAAGCTTCAAAAAGAATGTTAGGATGGGAAAAAGTTGATTTAATTCCAGGATTGAAAATTGTTGGGGCAGCAACATTGAACGATCTAGTGTTAGAAGCCGACGCTACTATGTGGTTTTAACGCTAGCATCTATCCGATTTAAGATTAATATGGGGTTCAAAAATTAAGTTTTAATAAGCTAGGATGAGAATTTATTAATAGGATCTACTCTGGTAATTTCATTAATTTTGTCAAAATCTGCATCGTGTGAATAAATCTCCTTAACATTATTTTCTAACAAACTAGCAGCGATCAAAGAATCTCGCCCCCCAATTTTATATTGACTAGCAATTTCAAAAGCAAATAATATTGTTGAAGTAGATATTGTATAAATAATTACATTCTCTGAATCTAAAATTGCACTAAGACGATGCTTAACCTCAGAAGATAAAAACTTAAATTTATAGACTAAAGCATGGTAACTTTCCATGAAGACTATACTTGGAATTCCCGCGATTTCTTTCCCATCTGCTATCCTTTCAAACAACTCTTTACATGGTTCATGCTCAGGTAGGTCACTATTTAAAGCGTAAATTATTATATTTGAGTCTATTCCTCTCATATTTTCCACATGCTCTTACTCGCTTTGATTGTATCAATTCCTTTTTCCCCTCCTGATAATGGTGTCTCTAAGATCTTTAATAACACCTCTTTTTCTTTGTTCTTCTTTCTAAATTCGTGACATAATATCAAATAGTCACCAATTTTCATATTCAAATTAGCAGCTTCCTGCTTAATTTCCCACCATTTAGTTTTTTGAGCATCATCAATTATTATATTAGTCCTCATATATGTAAGTATGTATTACATACTATTTAATCCTTTCATTTTTAATCTCTAAACCTTTCGATTCCTACTGTATTTAGCTTATCCATAATAGAAAATTGAAAACTACTAGCAGTTTTTTATTTATGAGAAAGCTAATATTTTAAATTAATTGATAAGCTAAAGCCAGGGTTAATTTATAGGATTTATCCTAGTAATTTTCTTGTAGAAACTTATAATGCATTAATTTTGGTTGATCTATTGAAAAAAAATAATGAAATATTAATCAGATTTATTCGGTTTTACGGGAAATTTTACCTTTTTTAAAGATGATCAATATAATTCCACTTAGAAAGGCAATTGCTAGGAAATAAAAGCCAAAAGAGATTGCACCGCCAGAGGGATCTGGGGGAGGAGTTATACTATTATCAACCTCTTCTAGATCAACCGAAAGTTCTAATTCGTAGTACTCGTCCGTGTATCCGGTTGCTGAAATTGTCATGTTTAAGGTTATGGGATCATCCCCCGGATTAACAAAAATAGAGCTTAGGATAATCTTATAATAACCATCGCCTAATTCTGTGATATTATCCGTGTGAACAGCTATATTATTCCACCATGCTTGAATCGAATCAGCAACAATTCCTTGATTCTTCCAGTCGTGAATAAAAAAAGTGATATTAAATTCGTCCACGGTAAACAACTCTTCGATAATGTCTAAAAAGAAATCACATCCCGGATATGAAGCGGGATCGTTAGGATCGGTACCCAAACTCACTTCCACGCCATCAAGAAATGAGTCACCGTCCGTGTCCGCCATTAAAGGATTCGTTCCATTTTTCCATTCCCAATAATCTGATAAACCGTCGTAATCTGAATCGTGATTATATACTTTAGTTACATATCCATCAACACCTAAGAAAAATTCTTCACGATTATTTAACCCATCTCCATCAAGATCTCCATCTAATGAACATCTTAATGGCCTTGTATCGCAAGAATCAGTACTACCGTTAAGATAATACGATGTATCCCCAATTCCATCCATTGGGTCAACATCGAGTCCACAATAAGTGTTCCAATAATTTCCAAGGTTTCCATTGTCCCATTGATTATTCGTCCCATTATCAATGTTATTACCGCAATAAATTGTATTTAAGTAGCTTAGACTGTTATTTGAATTTTCTAAAATAAATCCATGGGGCAAGACAACACCGCCATCATCGCCATACCAGCCAGCATCGCCAGCAAAGCCGCTGGGGGTCCCGACAACACCGCCAACACCGCCAGGATCGCCAACACCGCCATTGCCACTTGTGATGAGTGAAATGTTATTTTCTTTAATTGTACTGCTTGTTGAATCAAAAAAATAAATTCCTGAAGCTAACCCTCCCATACCGCCAACAGTACCATTACCGCCAGCACCGCCAGGACAGCCAGAATCAGAGGCTTCAAGACCGCCAGCATCAAGATCGGAAGAGCGTGGTGT
>SOKP01000150.1 GCA_004375715.1 Promethearchaeota archaeon
TAAAATGACATTCAGTATATTATTCTAGAAATTCAAAAAGTTCTTACTTGATGTGTTTGTCTAAAAATTGTTTAACCCTCTCCATTAGTATATCTTTACAGGCAGGGTTAGTTACTCCACTCGTATCCAGATAAGAGGCCGTCTTCTTTTGCCGTTGATTAAAGACCGTTTTTCGCAACGTCGCATAAAAATCGCCTGTGAAAAAGCGAAAAATTAGTCACTTCGGATATTTCTTTCAACGCTTCCTGCTTTAAGAACTCTCGAGCTTTTTTGAAGAGCTTGATGTTATTTTTTTTTAAATTTATGAAAGATAATTTTATCTATTTTCATTAATTTTTTAATGCGATAAGTATGAGCATTGATTCTAACGAAAAAAAACCAAGCAGTCTCATAAGAACGATATTTGTGAAAATTATTACGGTCTTTTTTATTTTTATGAGTTACCTATACACTTCAGAATCATTTGGTTCAGTTTCTTCACCTTATATAGGAACTGACAGTTTTTCGATTGTTTTTAGCGTATCTCTACTGATTTTTACATTCTTTTCAATATTATCAGGACCACTTCCAGCGTTTTTGGCGGGATTTCTTGGGGAACTCGTCTATCAGATCGCATTTTATCATACAATATACCTCGATTGGTGTTTTATCGTAGCGATATATGGATTTCTTTCTGGAATCTACAAATATAAAGCATTGAAATATCATAACATTAAAAAGATCTTCTATTCCATTGGAATTTTAGTTATTAATTCAATAATTGCTATTATTTTAGTAGTAACGGCTACTGCGTTATTCCATCACAGTTCCTTGCCACTTGCAGTATTGTTTTCGGGCTTTGGACTTAAATTTTTCTTTCAAACCCTTACATCAGTTATTATATCGGTCCCAATTCTATTAATCATCTTTGACAAGATTTTCGCATCGAAAGAACAACACCTTTATTACATGATGCTAACCCACCATCCAGTTTCTGCGAGTGATCACACATTTCATTTTCAATTTGGACGAACTAAAATCTATTTTTGCTCGAGATGCTCAGGAATGGTGATTGGAATAATAATATCAGTCTTTTTCACTCATCTTTTTCAACTGATCGTGAATCCTCAATTTAACTCCGAATTAGCGTTTATAATTATAATTATATTCCCTATACCAGGTTTAATTGATTGGGGGACCCAAAAATTGTTATTTAGGACAAGTACAACGGAGTCTCGGTTGTTCACGGGTTTCATTATTGGTATCGCACTCCATTTTATCTCGTTCACAGGAGAATACTATTTCTTTACACTAATACTGATTACCGTGTATTTTTGTATCTTTTTTCTATTCTTTTATTTTGGCCAGAAAAAATTGTTAAAAGAATTGAATAAAGAACTCAATCCTGTAAGTCCAGATGATTTTGAAATTGAATAATAAAGGATAACTCAGAAACATTCAAAATGAAAAATATTATTTTTATCCACGGTCTTGAAAGCTCAGGTAAGGGATTTAAAGGAACATACCTAAAGAATTTATTCCCAGATATTCTTACACCTAATTTTATAAAATACAATGTGAATATTACGCTTGAAAATCTCCTTAAAAATAGAATGGGACAATTGAATTTAATTCTTAAGGAAAGGAAATTATGGACAATTATAGGTTCAAGTTTTGGAGGATTAATGGCTACGCTTTATGCCTTTCGAAATTCTGAAAAAATTGAGCGTTTAATATTATTGGCTCCCTTTTTAGCAACTCCCATGTTACAAATAGATAATATCTCACCATTAAACATCCCTACTATCATTTTTCATGGAAGACATGATGAAATTGCCCAATACAAAGCATCTCGTGAGCAAGCTTACCAATTATTTACTAATCTGGAATTCGTTACAACAGAAGATCATCACGATCTGAATAATACCATAACGACTTTAAATTGGAGCAAACTCATTATTTAGGCTATGGTCCGATTATGCTAATTTGGTGAAATTATTAAATTTTAATTCTTTGGGAAAAATTGGACCCCATTTTTTTTATATTCCCATTTCTCATTTCTTTATTCAACTATTCATATTTAAAGAAATAATTCACTCTTAGATTTGAAATGTAAGAGAAATGATCTGTTACAGGTGGGTAAAAATTAAAATCTTTTTAAGCAGATCAAATCTCGTAGAAAATATAATTCAGCACAAATTTGCGATAAAAAACTAGTAATCAAAAATTAAAAAAATTAAATAACATAATTAATATATAAGTGTGAGGCTTTAATGTCGGAAAAACTGTATATTTGTCGTACATGTCGGTATGTGTTCCCAAAAGAATTATCTAAACTAATTGATAATAAAACTCAAGTCTATTGCGAAATGTGTGGAACGCCTTTTTCATTATCTGGGGTGAACTTTAAGCAACCTCCAACGAGACGACAAAGAAAGGAAATTCGACCATATCAAAAATATGGGATGAGTGATAAAGACAGAACTAATTTAGAAAAAGCAATAGAAATTTTGAACAAATTTGATTACATTCCTATAATCTTTTATATGGTTGTTTTATTAATTTCGAGTTTTTCTTATTTTCGTACTTCTGGGGGTATTATTAATGTAATTATTCATGGTATTCATATTTTATGTTGTGCATTAATACTAATTTACGACCTAAGACATATATCTCCACGAGTGCAATCAAAAAGCTACAATGAAATTGCTCTAGATGCAATGTGTTACGGTATATTAGGAAGTATTCTTGGCGGGGCGGGTGTTATTTTATTAATTAAGGGAGTTTTGATTCTAATTCATTCGATTGCCTATGACGAAAGAGAAGATCCTAAAATTTACAATTATGGTCTCAAACTAAAAAACTCGATAAATCATTTCTCAGCGAAAGCAGGATTTGTCATCATTTTGTTCGTTTTAAATGATATGATTACTAATGGTTTATTATCAAAACTATTCAGTAATTTCTTTATGTTTATAGTAGATTTATCTTTCCTTATCATACCTCTTATGATTTTAATCATCGATTTAGCTTTAAAGGCAAAAATTCATAAAAAGAATGAGTTTTCAGGAGCTTATGTGATCGGAATATTTATAATGGGGGCAATATCAACTGCATTTCTTAGTGTTGGTATATTCATCTTGATAAAATCGCTGATATTACTTCTTTTATTTATAGGAAAACCAATCGATGCCATTTATAAGAAAGAAATGAGAGAAATTCAACCAAAAAGCGAACCTTCTCAAAAAATACAACCTATTGAAGAAAAGGATACTTTAGAAAAAGAAGAAGAGTTTAAAAAAATCGAAGATGAGACCATCCCCCAAGAACAGGAAACTGTAGAAGTGAAGCCTACGAAGGAACCTATCAAAGAAATTCCAGAAGAAGTCAAATATATTGATGAAAGAAAGAAGGAAGAAGCTGAGATTGAAACACCGGATATTGAAAAATCAGAAGAGAAAAAAGAGGACCTATCTGCATTACGACTTCACGAATCTCTATTACCGGTTAAAAATGAGAAGGATAAGAAAATTGTTAAAGAATATTTCTCCAAAATATTTAATATAATCTCTAAAGATTTGAGAAAGCAAATATTAGAGCTTGATATCCCTAAAAAGGAACGCAAAAATATTATAAAAGAATTAGCCTTTATTGCCGAGGAAGAACAATTAAAGTATCTTAAAGCGTTAAAAGGATTATATGAAGAAATTCCTCATAAATTAATAGAGCGAATTCGTAAGCTTCCAAATCTTAAGCCAAAATATTATGATAAATTAGTAGAAGAACTAAAATATATGGATAGTGCCCAACAATTCGAATTTGTACAGTTTTTAGAGAAAAATGCTTAAAATTTAAACAAAAACTCATTGAGTAATGTCGCTAGAGAAAAGAAAAGAACCTAAAGAAAAGCGTAGGAAATCAGAATTAGAAGGAAGTTCATTTAGACGCGTAGATTTTACTCCTCTGCAAGATATTAAAGCAGAGGAAAAAAAGGAATTACAAATGAAATCTGAACCATTCATCGAAGAGCTTACTGAGATTGAAGTTGATGTCTTAAATATCGCAAAAGATATTTTAAAATTAAAAAGGTATGATGCCGATTTTGAGATTGATGTATCTTCTGAAGAGGAGTTGCAGAAATTTCCTATAATTGAGAAATTATACGCCAAAAGCATTGCGAAACTAGCGTATAAAAAAGGTTATAGTAAGGAAGAATTATTTTTAGCGATAAGGAGTTTAGAAGATAAAAGCTGGATAGTCACAAATGAGAGAAGAACAAAGTTAGAGATTCTAAACAACGATAAGCTAGCTAAAATATTGGAATTCATAAAAGAGAATCCCGGAATTCATGCTAGAGATGAGAAAGTCGAAGAAAAATTAGGAATAACGAGAACCCCTTTTTTAAAACATATTATGACTCTTGAAAGATTTAAATTAATACGATCAAAAAGAATAGGGAAATCCTTACATTATTTTTTAGCTGATATACCGGAAGATTATGATAAATTTAAAGTAGTTTTTACAAATCCTCTAATCCTAAAACTAATTGAGGCGTTTTTTAAGGAAGAAGGTATTTCTATTTCTAAGATCGGAGAAGGACTTGATGTCTACTCTGGAACCATTCAATATCACTTAAAAAAATTAAAAGAACTAGATTTAGTGAAATCAGTTAAAACGCAAAAAAACCAAAAAATACACGTGGTAAATATTGAGCTTTTGACAAAGTTTAACGAGTTTTTTGACGAACCTGATTTCTCTAAATTACTAAATGGTT
>SOKP01000261.1 GCA_004375715.1 Promethearchaeota archaeon
GTAAGTTTTTTTTCCAATTCTACATTTTCGAGCTCTACATCAGTGATATCCTTTTTGATCCGGTCTATTGGAACTCTTTTCCTTTCTAAATTTTCTTTATTTAATTTAGCAGTTTTGGATTCTCTATCAAGGAAAGCGAGAGCGTCATCGATTATATTGAGTCTAAAAAGATCAATTATCATTTCCCTTAAGTCAGCACCTTTTTTATTTGCTAACTCTTCCACTTCTCCTTGCCTTACGAATACTGTGTTTAAAGCTTGCTCAGTAGAAATCTCAAAAAATTTTTCGATGTTGAACTTCTCAACTTCTCGATAAGATGATTTAACCCATTCAAACAATTTCGTAGTAGTGGCTCCAGTTCTACCCCATTTACGATAAATATTATATTTTATGTTATCAATAGTAAAATAAATAGTTAGTTCGGCTTTATCTTCTCCATATGTGATAAATGAGGCTGCATTTCTTCCGCGAAATATTTTAGGTCCGAAAAAAGCGAACAAAACCCCTTCTAAAATAGTAGATTTACCGTATGAGTTCTTTCCACTAATTAATATTAATCCTTTTGGAAATTCTTTCAATTTTTTTGGAAGAGTTAATTGCTTATATCCCATGAAGTTTTTAAAAATAAGATTTGTAATATGCATTTTTATACCTCCTTCTCCTTTTCCATGTATTTTAATGCATTTTTAAGAGCTCTCATCCCCAATTGGCTAAGTTTTTCCACATTGAAATGGGATTGATCGTCAGTTAACTTCTCTGAGACAAAAGATTTAAATTCTTCATCCGGATGTTCTAATATATAGTCTTGAATTATACCAGCACTTATGTCATCCTCAAATGTTTCAGACATATCAATAATCTTCCAAATTATCTGCAAGATATTGAATTTATCTGGTTGAGAAAAGCAGTCTCTTCGTATTCTTGACATCATTTCGTTTATTTGCCAATTTTTTTCTATGGTTACTTCTCCAGTAAAATTGAATTTTAATCTCGCAGCAGTTTTTGGGTTAAAGCCTTCATCTGAGATAAATGGTTTCAGTTCATTGTTGATTAGGTGTTCTAAATCTGCGGAAGTGTGTTGAGGAGTAGCATCAATTGGGATAATTTCAAATGTTCTTTTGAGTAGCTTGCTTGAAGAGATTTCTTCAATATTTAAGATTTTAGCTTTTTTATCGATGTCTATTATTAAATAACCTTGCTTTTCAAAAATTTCTTTAAAATTCATTGGAAGCAAGCTTCCTGAGTAATAATGATTTTTCGATAATTTTTTTAATCCATGCTCGTGCCCTAAAGCAACATAGTCGTAATCAAAATCATTAGAATTAATTTTCCGATGTAATGTGTAGTCACCAGCGGAACCGTGTGCAACTGCAATATTAATATTTCCCTCGTTTCCAATAGGGTGTTGATTTTCTATCCAATTATCATAAGCCGCTTCATAGACTTCGTAATCTTGAAATTCAAAATATGGAAATAAATAGAAGCGCACCTTTTTTGCTGGAAAATCCAACTTTAATGGTTCATTATTTTTGATCGCTGTCAATAGGTCTCTTTGCTTATAATAATGAAGATTTGAATATCTTTCGACTTGAATGTGTGATTCAAACGGTGTATATTCATATCCTCTGAAGATCCCGTGATTCCCTTCAATGTAAATGAAAGGGATTTGATTATTTGTGTTATCAAAGAAGATATCTAAACCTTCTTTAAATGCTCTCCTCGCAGGTTCTGGTGGAGGATACGAACTGTATTTAGACGGATGGTGAAACATATCGCCACAATGAACTACAAAATCTAAATTCTTGATTAGGGAGATGTCTGTCATGACTTTTAAAAATAAATCGTAGATTTCTTGTTCGTAAGGTTTTGAGTAGTTTTGAATCGCCCACTTGTTTATAACGCCTCTTCTCGTTCGATAACCTAAATGAGAATCTGATATTTGTATAATTTTTACCATATGCAATCCTTATCTTTTTTTCATGTAAAATAAATAAACATTATACCCCTAATACTTTATGTCTCCATTTTTGAGCATATTTTTTTGTTTTTGGGTCGTATTGTAATTCTAAGAACGCAGCTTCTAACTTATTAAATTCCGAGGCTAATAAAGTACTTGCTTCATGAGCTCCTACAAGACAAAGGGGATAACCACGAGGGGAAAATGGAATTAGATTTTTAATTACATATAAAGCATCCTTCGTGTCTAAATCGTCGCAAATATCAAACCTTAAAGCGGAGCTATCTTTTTGCAGTCTCGTTAAGTAAGCTCTACTTTTTGTGTACATTGAAAGATCTGGCATATCCACAAGAAAATTCTTGTTTTCATATATTTCTGACCAAATTGGCAGCAAAAAATTGCCCTGAGCATCTCTTAACCGGCAAGTCTTTGAAAAGCTATAGTATTTTATTTTATATATTTGAATAAATCTGTAAAAAAATTCAGTAAAAGCGGTTGGAGGAAAAATATGCTGGCGAAACATTTGAATTCCATCTCCAAGGAAGACTACATTTTCGTTTTTGCCCCAGTTGCTTATTTCCTTAATTCTGATTAGTGTTTTTAGTATCTCATCAGCTGTTCTTATTCTATCTACAACATGTCCTAACGTTGGATAATAGAAAGCGTGAGAGTTAATGTGATCATCTATTTTTTTTTTATAAGTTGATTCGAACCAGTCTTCTAGTTTATCAACTTTATCTTTTAAATTACCTACGTAGAACTCTCGTTTAATGGTTTTTACAAAATTTTCGATTACTGTTTTATAAATAATTAGTTTATGTTCGTTATCTTCTATATATGTGGTAATAGGTTTATACATTATTTTTTCTTTTTGATATTCTCCATTTTTAAAAGTGAGATGGCATTCTCCAAATTTAAATGATGCAAGTTTTGCATAAGTTCCACTAAAAGTATTTGAGCTCTCATCAAAACCTATAATTTCGTAATTATCGTGTACATAATTCATAGACTCCTTCCCAACTGCGAGATGTGGCATTTCACTAAAGAGTAAATTAGTGTTTTTTAAACTTTCATCATTATCAAATTTATCAGTCTCGAGCTCGATCTTCTCTTCTTCAGTCCACTTAGCTCTTCTTTCTTGAATAAATTCTTTAAATTTTTGAACATCTTCGTCAATAGATATTTCAGGTCTTTTTTCAAATGACTTCTCTAATGAGATCAATTCGAAATTAAAAGAAATTTTTTATCACCTTAGTTTTTTTTATCTTTTATCTTTATGGAAGCGAAGTAGGCGGGGGTGCTGAAGACGCGACTTTTTTTGCAAAATTTTCATAAAACCTTTTAGAGTGTTGTTCAAAGTATTCATCATACAGGGGTATTTTTAATTTTTGAAAATTGGTAAGCCATATTCCCGAAATTAACGCTATCCCCCTAGTCCCTGTTAACGATTCTAAATCGCTGCGTTGAATGCCTCCTCCTAGCATTTGGGCTGCAACGGTCTTTTCTTTTTCTGATCTCAAGGGTAAATTAATAACGGTATTCATATTAGATAAAATGCTCTCATCTATGGGTGAATACTGCTGTGATATCACTTCTAATGCTAGATTGAATTTTCTTCCTTGGCGCGAAATATCTTTAAAGACATTATTATGTCTCATCATTTCAGGCCGTAAGATGCTTGGAGCTTCTTCAATCGTAAAGATAATAATTGGTAATTCTGATGGATCTTTAACAGTTGTTCCGGTTTTAATATAAACATTTTTCAAATTAGCTTTATAATTTTCATAAAAGTTTTTGGGCAAATTCTGGATTAGCTTTTTTTCAAGAGTAACAATATCCGAAGATGATTTTAGCGATTTACGAATATCAAACAATGTTCTAGCCAAGATGCTATTAAAAAGGAATTGTTCTAAATCGGATATCATGGACGCATTGAAAATAATTACATTCCCTTTCTCCAACTTCAGCACGATTTCTGGAAGTTTGCTTGCGGCATTAGATTGAAACATATCAGAATACTCCAACCAGTGCATTCTTCGTCGTATCGCAGCCATAGTTTTTTCGTCATGCCCTCCTGGAGGACGATAGCCATCAGTTAATAAATTTTCGATATAATTTTCTTGATCACTTCTATATGCTGAATAAATAGCTCCAGCTTGAAGATCGTTAAATGAACCTGTCGTAAAAAGGTCTTCTGGTGTTATCTCTTGATAATTTACTAGACAAGGAGTTGCTAGGCTCTTTAATTCTGCCGGTGGTATTCCTTTATTAGGATAGAGGTAAAACCAAGAACCAAATAGATCTTTGTTGTACCCTGATGTTTTGCATATATCAATAACTCCATATTTAATACATCCCAAGGCATACTCATCATGCATGTCAATAGCAAGCATGGAGATTTTAGTTCCTTTCCCTCCAAGAATTATCTGAGCGTTATGTTGTAACAAACCGTCTATAAAAACTTGATTTAAATTTGATTTTCCCATACCTGTAGCACCTGCAATAAAAAAATGGTACATTAAATATTTGAAGGGAAAATAGACCTCCACTTTTTTTTCAGATGCTAAATTACCCATAAAGATTCCATCAGGAGGGAAAATATATCTCAAATCTTCATGGATATTGCTCTGATCCTCTGAAATTTTCATTAAATGAGGTTGAAGTGTTTTATTTTCCATTAAATCTTCAATTAAAAAGAAGACATTGGTTACGTGACCCTTTACTTCTTTTGTATTCTTATCTTTTTCTATGCAGAGGATAGGACGTCCTTGAATAACATATTGTAGTTCTGATTCTAATTCTGCTTTGATGTAATCTGTTATTTTTACATTTCTTAATTTTTGGCGTGTAAATATGTAGTCTGATATTGTTTGTTCACTAAGGACCTGAACTATTATTGTATATAGCTTATTCTTATTATGATCTTCAGCAGATAATTTTAAAAAACCATGAAGATGGACATAGTTCTTGTAAAAAATTTCAATTGTACTTTCAACAGAATTTATTCTAATAATCATGATAATTGACTCTTTTTTCAGTGATAACTACTTTGTTTTATAGCTAAAAGATTTTATGTTCTTTTAAAGTTAATAGTTTTTACATTTTATAAATCTCATGGACTTTAGAAATTTAATAGTTTTTAAAATAACTATTATGAGACTAATATAAAGAAAAAAAACGATGGGTTATTATTTCACTTAGTTCTGTCTACTACTTTAGGAACTCCTCAATTAAGTTATATACTTTTTCGAGTATTTTTTTTTCCGGTAAGAAGGTTAATCTCATATGTCCTTTTCCATATTCACCAAAACCTGAACCATAAACCAGACAAACGCCAGTTTCTTTAAGTAAATCAACAACTAATTCTTTATCGTCTTTCCATTTCTTTAATTCTTCTAAATCTAATTTAGGGAAAAGATAAAAAGCACCATTAGGCTTAACACATGTAATTCCTTCAATTTTAATCAACCTATTATATGAATAATCACGCCTTTCTTTAAGTTTCCTTACCATATCAATTGTATGGCTACTTGGAGTTCTTAAAATGTCAATTGCTGCAAATTGAGCAATGGAACTAGCAGATAGACGCGCACGAGCCAGTTTAGCGATACCGTTTTTTAATTCTTCCAATTTGTTTTCTGGATCGTGATAGTATAGGTATCCAAGCCTCCATCCTGTTACCAAGTGAGTTTTTGAGAAACCATTTAATCCGATTATTGGAACATCTTTAGCTAACGACGCAGGACATACATATGGCTTATCATAGGTAATCTGATCATAAATCTCATCCGATAAAATTGGTAGGTTATACTCTCCGGCAAGATCAATTATCTCTTTGATTTTTTTTTCTCCATATAAGACACCCGTTGGATTATTAGGAGAACAGATCAATATTGCTTGAGTTTTCATAGTAATTTTTTTCCTTAAATCTTCAATATTGGGTTCCCAATCTTGTTGTTCATCAAGCTCATATTCAACTGGCTTACCATCATAAAACTTAGTATAATTGATATATAAGGGATAAGATGGACCTGGTATGAGCAATTCCTTACCGTTTTCAATTAAACTCGAAATGATAAAGTTTATTCCCTCTGTAACTCCTGAAGTTACCACAATTTCGTCAGTACTAACATTGAGATTTTGTTCCTTAAGGAGTTTACTTATTTCTTCTCTTAATTCAACTACTCCTAATGAATTTACGTAGAAATTCTTTCCTTTACGGCTATAGACAGATAATGCATCCGAAATAAATTCTGGAGTCTGAAAATCGTAGGAAACTGGATCGCCT
Organism: Promethearchaeota archaeon; assembly: GCA_004375715.1. Lineage (GTDB taxonomy): Archaea > Asgardarchaeota > Lokiarchaeia > Sigyniarchaeales > SOKP01 > SOKP01. Next base: position 6,246 of record SOKP01000261.1, read on the forward strand.
ATGTTTAAATGGTAGACTTTTTTACCACTTTTCGCAACTTCTTGAGCTACAGCTGCGATCTCTCGAATCGCATACTCAACTCCTTTTACTCTTTTCGTAAGCATAAGCATAAAAAAATGACTTTTGAATTATAATTATACTATTACAATAAAGTTTATAGAAAGAAGAATTATATAGCTTATCTTTCTGTAGAAAGAGAGTAATTGAAATAAAAAAAGTTAAAACTGAAATTCCCTATTACGCAATTTGGAAACTAGATGACCACGCGAGAGCAGCTGGATTCCAAATTGTGAACTATAGTCGCGCGAGAAATCTGTGGTGATGTTACAAATCATGATGCCACCTTCTATTTCTGGTATATCAACGCAAGCTTTATGAAGTTGCCGTAGTTGTGTTATAGATATCTCTCTTTTCCAATCACGAACAAAAACACCATATTTCCCAAACTTACCGTTTTTAATAATAGCATTAAATGTCCACGTTTTTCCGGATGTACCTTTTAATTTTGTAGGACCAGGAATAAACTCATATTTCTCTGAAAAGACTTTTTTCGTTAACTGCTCTAAATTTTGCTCTCCTAATGACATAAAATCACTCGATTTTTATATAAATATAGATTGTAAGTAATATATAAGTGTTATTTAGATAGAAATTGAAAATTATCTTAAAAATAAGTAATACGCAGATAATATCGTCAGAATATGTGCAAATTTAAAGGTTTCTTAACTTCATACGAAGCCGACAAAAATCTATACTCACGAATTTTAGTTATTTAGAATTAAAAATCTTATAATTGAGTAATTTATACAGAGGATAGTGGCCCTCTACATCGAGACCTTCCATCTTTATGTATGTATAAAGGTTTGACTGCAAAAATTCAACGAGTTTACAAGCAATCTCATTGCAAATCATGTCGCAATTAATAAAATCATCAACGAGATGATGACACTTGCTATTATGTTTACCACAGAATTTTTTCATTTGTAAAGATAACCCTTCTGCAGAAAGAAGATCTAAATGATCCCATTGATCTATAAATCCTCCTAAATTTCTAGGAGCAATTTTTCTGAGTTTTTCTTGTAAAAATTCATTCTTTTTGCTAGAAATCCCATTAGCTAAATTTCCTAATCGCTTATAAATTCCCTTTGATTCTTTTTTCGCTTCAACTTGACATAAGAAGACGTACTGTTTCAAGAGGTTTTCCGCCTTTTTTGCTTTCTGATAGTCGATTATTTCCCAACCTGATATCTTTTTACAACTAATTTCATTCTTGCTTGGATTTGAAAAATCAGTAGGATATATCCAACATTGAGGTGGTTTAATCCCAGATTTGTGAACTGAACATCCATTTAATACTTTATTGAATAAAAAACATTTACCTGTGTCTTCATTAAACCTTAACTGAAAAGAGAAAGTATTACTTCTGGTAAAATCAGACTTTTCAGCGTATCCCCTTTTAATATATTCTTTAGCCAGAACCTTTGGAACATCAATCTTAATGGAGCAGCATTCACCTTTACAAATTGCAGGGTCAGTGCAATTAGGACCCTGTATTGCTGACTTCATTAATTTGTTAAACTCTTCGACAACTTGCCAAAAGTAATTGTTATTTTGATCAATCAAGACATTAAAATAATCCTTATATTTATTTAAAAATTCTCTATTTTAGATAATACATAATTTTAAACTTTACAGCAAGCATTCATTTTTGTGTTGTGTATGAATTGTTACGAGCGTTATGTAGCGGTTTACGATGATAACAAACGGAAAAAGCTTGATAGAGTTCCCACTCATGTTCAATATATCAGAGAAAAATTCATTGATATCAATAAAGAAAGTGTTTTAAAAGGCTATAACGGGAACTTATTCAACGACCCCTATTTTGATATCCCTATGATCTTAGGATTTGATTCAATTTTTGCTTCCTTTCCTAAAAGCGTAAAATTTAAAAGTATTAAGGTCGATATTGGAGAGGGAAATTATGTTAAAATTCGAGAAGATGGAGAAGCAATCAAACATAAGACAAGCTATTATGAAGGAGGATATATTAAATCTTTAGACATATTAAACGAGCTTAGAGCTAATTTAAAGATCGTAGAGAATTACAAGCTAATTAATAAAACTATAATTCGTTATGAAAAGATTTCACCTTACATCTTTCCTGTGTTACAGATTGATGGTATATTCGATCGAGTGTGGAAAAGTATGGGTATGGCTGATTTTAGCCATCATTTCAAAAAAAACTCAAAACTTTATAGAGAGTTAATTAAATTCTACGCTCACTTAACTCAAACTAATTTGGAAGGACTAATAAACGCAACAGGAAAAAGAGGTAAAGTTGTCACTCTATTAGATGATGTTGCATATAAAGGGAGACTTATGATTTCTCCTAAAAGGTGGGAACAAGATTTTATGCCCTATTACAAAAAAATTAATTCAATTATTTCAAATGCTGATATGATTTCTCAAATACATACTGATGGAGACGCAACAGAATTGATTCCCTCTCTTATTGAAGCAGGATTTCGAGGATTACAAGGATTCGAAGGGGGGTGTGATCCTACCTACATGAATGAAAACCACCCTGATTTTGTTATAATTGGTTTTGGAGATGTATCCTACACCCTTCCATACGGAACTAGTGATCAAATCGAATTACATGTAAAAGAATTGCTAGATGTATTAAAAGAAAATAGACATTTTATTTTAGGACCAAGTACGGTTATATTTAAAGAAATACCTTTAAAAAATGTAAGAAAATTTATAACTGCTGCAAGAAATTATAGTAAATATAATTAGGTTATATCTGTTTTTAACTTTTTTTGTACCCTACTAAATTTGAGGAGATATTTTTCAATAAGTTTTATTTTTTCTTGATTTTATTAATTTCTTCTTTTATATTTTTTTGAAGAAGAAGAGTTTGTTTCATTTGTTTACCGATAACATCTATTTCTCTCTTTAAGGGAGCAGTTTCTGAATATTTTCCTTTCTCTAATTCCCTTCTGATTAAATTATACGACTTTATCTGGTTTATATTATTCATGAAATACTCTGTCGCGTCATCCCTATTTGTTTTTATTCTCTGTAGAGTTTCTAAAATTATTTTAATATTATCAATAGAAGTCGTCCAATAGCTTAAATTTTTGTTCTCACTTAAAGAATCAATCGTTTGATCGATAAATTCTAAAGCCACTAAAAATACATTTTCAGAGTTAATTTCATGTATCTGACTTTTTGAAAAAGGTTCTAATCTTACTTCATCTAAAATATCGGAACTGTAGTTAATTAAAATGTTTCCGATAGATAATTGATGTTCAGGAATAACATCTTCTGTATTGATTTCAGTGATTTCTGTCACAAGTTTGAGTTCGTCCAATTCAATTTGTGTAATCAATGGAGTAAATCGTACCCGAAGGTGCTTTTTTCCATAAAACTCGTTTCCTATCCGTATTATTTGAGTGTAGTCTTGTATTAGATTTTCACCAATTGGGGCGAATAAAACCCCATCTGAAGAATCAAGCTGAAGTAACAATGGAATAATTCTTTCTTGCTTTATAGCACCAGTTACAAGAATTTTTTGCCAAGGAGCTAATTCAGGTTGACCATTTAATGGATTATCTACAATTACCTTCACTTTATCTTGAAGACCGTTTCTCTCTAAATTATCTTGCGTTATCTTGGCAATAACTTGATTTGCTTCTAATATTACGATTTTCCCTTTAGGGGCTAACTTATGTGCAAGTGCGGCAATATACCCACTTTTAGCCCCTAGGATAAGAAGATCGTCATCTTCTTCTAATAATAACTGTTGTAGCATAATTGAAATCATATGCGGCGCAGATATAGTTCTAAGCGTTTCAGGGTTCTCTTTATTCAGGTAAAATAACACTGGAGCATCAGTATAAATTTTAAAATGGGAATGTAATTCGTTAGGTATAAATTGTTTTAGAGGTACGTCTAAGAAAGCTTTCACTAATCGGATATCTCTCAAATACCCATTATAAATTAGGGTAAATAATAGTTGAATTTTTGACCGAAATAATTTGCGACTCTCCATCTAAACAACAAGATAATGATAATATTTATAGCTATTATATCTTTTTATATTAAAATATTAAATCATCGTAATGATGACATTACTTTAGGATTTTACTTTTATGTTTGTTTTAGATGCAAAAAATATTAAGAAGGCAAGAATTACTTTATTTTTGATAACCTTCAATACGCTCTTATATCTTTTCTTCTCTTTTGGTTTAGAAGATTTAGACGATGTCTTTTATTTATTAGTTCAAATCAACAGTAAGGTGGTCTATGATTTAGAACTCTGGCGTTTAGTAACATCAATGTTCTTACACGGAGATCTTCTTCACCTTTTCTCAAATATGTTTTCTCTATTAATTTTTGGGTCGTATATCGAACTCAGTTTTTCAAAGTTTAAATTTGTCCTAATATACTTCATTTCAGGTTTTCTAGGAAGTTTGTTTACGGTATTTCTTTTACCTCTTAACACGATTAGTTTAGGTGCCTCCGGTGCAATTTTTGGGTTAATAGGGGCTGTTCTATCAATGTTGATACTCGATAGAAAAAATCCATTAATTATTTTGGGATTGATTTATGTTTTTTACTTCGTGATCACTTCTTTCAGACCAGGTGTAAATTATTTTGCTCACATATTTGGGTTATTGGGAGGTTTTGTAACAGGATATTTTCTTAGAAGTAATAAACCTACTGAACAACTATATTAAACCCTCTATTTCTTTTTCTTTTTACTCTTCCTTGCTAACTCCATTGTAAAATCCTTGGGGCATATGGTATTTAATGGGCATGAATCACATTTAGGATGAATGGGTAAACAAATTTCTTGACCAAATCGTACAAATAAGCGATTCACCCTAATCCATTGGCTTTTTGGTATGATCTCTTTTAATCTTTTCTCGGTTTGCTCTGGTTTAGTTGTTTTTATCCATCCTAATCTATTTGGAATCCTATGTACATGCGTATCCACGGGGATTGCCGGAATATTAAAAGCATATACAAGCACACAATTCGCTGTTTTTGCGCCTACTCCTGGTAAAGAAACTAATTCGTCGAAATCAACTGGTACCTTCCCCATATATTCTTCTGAAATGATCCGAGAGACTTTTTTGATACGCGCAGCTTTAACCTTATAAAAACCTGATTTATGTACTAATTTTTCTAAGATTTCAATATTTGCGCTAGAAATTTCTTGCGGAGTTTTATATTTGGAGAATAAATTCCTGGTAACTTCTTCGGTACTCGAATCTCTCGTTCTTGCAGAGAGAATTGTCGATATTAATATTTTAAAAGGGTCATTTCTTTTCTTTGCTAGTTGATCTAAATGCGCTTCTTCTTCTATAACATTCTCTATTTCGTCGAGAATTTCTATGTAATTCATGGTTTAGCTTGATTCATCGATTTTTTCGAACACGTAAAGTTTTCTTTTGACAATTTGATTTTTTTTAGCATCGAGGATTGCTCTAACATGCCCTTGTTTAAATTGGAGTTTTCTATTTGATTTGTTTACGATTCTATTTAAATCTAGCATTGGTATTAGTTTGAACTTGTAAAAATTAGCTATTTGTTCCACATTTAATTGTACATCTCCTCCATCGATAGTGCCAATAACGGGTGCGATTATACTAATCCTACCTTTTGGAGTTAAAACTTTAAAACTTTCTCTAAAAGTAGCTTTAAATAAAGGATTCAATTTCGATTCAATCAAGTCAACAACTTCAGTATAATATGGTTTTTGCTTGTAGAATGGGCCTAACTCTGGTTCTGTACAAATCCCGTCAAATTTTTCATCATTGAAAACCGATGATAGTTGATTTATGTCAACTTTTTTAATTATCTCGTTTATCATATAAGGCGCTTCCTCTTCAAGTTCGTTCAATAGCCAGCTAATGTTTCTTTCAGTATTCTTAACTTTAGTTTCATCAATATCTGATCCAAAAATTTGAAAATCTTCAATTAAAGCAAACATCAATATCGTCCCATGTCCAACGAATGGATCCAAAATTTTTTTTCTCTCTCTCTGCTCAAATAAGTTTAAAAAGTTTAACATTATAAGAGACAATTTCGGTGAAGTAGCGCTTTTAAACTCTTTAAATGGTCTTTCCTCATCAATTCGTTTCTTGAAGTTAGGATCGTCACAAGTAAGCGTTCTTGCGATGTAACAACCTTCCTCTGTGAATCCGAATATAATTTCTGCTCGGTCTCTATTGAACAATCCGTATGTAATAACGTGATGAGGGAAAATAGGGTTTAAATTACCGGCATCAATATTTTCTTGAGGGTATTTATAATATAAGGATTTCTTAGCACCATTTTCTTTTAATAGGGTCATGATTTCTTTATTTAAAAAAGGTAGAAAGTGTTTTAGGAGCACATCAGAGTAATAATTATCATCATAGAGATTAGGGTAAATTGAAACAGCAAAAAATAAACTTTCTCTTCTAATACTAGGAAAAACCTTTTTTAAAGATGAGTTGATAACTTTAAGAATTTCTTTCCGCTTTATATCAACCTGCTTATATTTTTCGATTTGTAATGGAAACGCAAAATGCACTGTTTGGATATCAATAAAATCATGTATCTCGGCGATTTTTTGGCATCCACCTAGTATGTATTGAAGCTCCATTAGTTTATTAGCATATAATCTATCTGTATGCAAATCTTCGAATTCTACAATCGCAATATTCGCCGAATAATCAGTAATTCGACCTTTAAACTGTGGAGCATTTTTTAAAGTATTATCAAGTTCGGCTAAAGATAGCTGCCAGTTTTTTCCTAAAACAAATAAGAATCGATTCATAATCAATTAAAAATAGGGTGCTTAGGTTTAAAAAGCACGCATACTATTAGTAGTTTTAGTCTAGGAAGTATAAGTTAGTCCGCGCCTAATACGTATTGAATAATTTTTATGATATCCGCTTTACGAGCCTTAGGAGGTACATTTATATCGTTAGCTTTGCAATAAATTTTCAATTCCTTAACAGTAAGACTATTTAAATCCTCAGGTAGGTCGCCTACTAGATCAGCATTAACTTGAACCTTTTCTTCATTCTCTTCTTTAAAATCTTCACTATCTCCAGTTATAGTACGCTCATATTTTTCGCCTGAGATGTTTTCAATCGCACTTATGATGGAGTCCAGATCTTCTTTCTTTCTCTTCGGAAGCAGAGATATAATCTCTTCCTCTTCTGGTTCTTTAATTTTTCTTTTCTTTTCTTGTTTCCTCTGATACATATCATGTTGCACAGTTTCCAATTCTTTCATTATTGTCTTATAATTATCTTTGAAATATTTCAAACTAACATTTATTATATCTGAGAGATTCTCCCATCTTTTCTGTTTAACTATTAATTGTCCCCAGTGAAACAAATCTCTCTGTAAATCTACAGTGATTACTTTACCTTCATGCGATATATCTAAAGTAAGCCACCTTAGGATATTTGCTATTATAATATCGTTATCAAATGCAGAAAACCCGTATTCTCTTCCTAAAGAAGAGAAAATAGATAAAGTACCGAACGCTGCTACTTGACCGCTGTGATATTCTGAGGTTACAAGCATTGGAACTTTAGGACAATCTTCTTCAACCCATTGCTTTCCATCGAATCGATTTCTCCAGCAATTCAAACCTCCTCTTACAATGACTTCGACTTTCACATTTTTTTCTTCTTCCTTTGACAGTTTAAGCGTTCCTATAGAGCAAGCACTTGATAAGACTATTCTGTGTACATTTTCGCTGATATAATGTGAAATAATATTAGAATTAGATATCAACGGTCTCTTTTGCATATTAACATAATTTACTGAATCATTAATTTCATCATTTATAAATTCAAATCCGAAGAACCGGGTTAATTCGTTAATATTAGTTCGGTTTGTGTGTTCTCCACCCCTCGAGCCAACGATTAGTAAGCTTCCGCCTTTTCTAACGTATTCCTCTAAAACTTCTATTTCTCTCGGATCAAGATTAATGTTCTTAGGTATGGACATTATAATCGCATTATAAATTTTTACTTTATCTAACGAATAAAAACCAGCTTCTATTTTCCCTAATTTGTAAGCTGAAGTGAAGAGGAACTGAGTAAAATCGGCATAGCTCGAAGCTTCTAAGGTAAGCATATTGTTGTGGCTGTAATCGAGCCCGACTGTAATGTCATTTTTCATGATAAAATCATTCCTAAAAATTGTGTTTAAAAATATAATAATTTCCGCTTTTAAATATTTACAGCAAAATTATACATCACAAAAGAAATAATAAAATCGTATAATATAGGCGTTTTATAAAAATGACATTTGCTCGTAATTAAAAAAAAAAAGATTAGATTTTAATCTTAATATCATATCTAGCAAGTAGTAGCGCAATTCCTGCCTCTAAAGCTATTGGTAAAACTCCAACCAATAACATAGTAATTAAAGGATTAATCATAAGAAAACTTCTATCAAGAAAACCTATTGCAACATCAAAAATGAATGCTAATATAAAGAGGAGTAGCATATTTTTACCCATTTCTGAAAGTACAGGAACTTTTAAGTTCATCTTTTCGAATCCATAGAAAACAGCTATATTAAGAAGCCAGAATTCCATCAATTTTTATTGTTCAAATTCTGGAAGTAAATTTGGTATTTACTAGTTTTGATACTTCTAAATTTAAAGGTATCTCTTCAAAAAAAAAAGCAACCTTATTATAAGATTACAACGAAATAAAATTAATTTTACAATTTATTAAAAGTGTATCTTAAATATGAAGAGAAGGGAGTTAGTTTCGTTATTTTTCTTTTTGTCGCTAATCCTAATCATTATAATGGATAGTGCGTTGTTCCTACCTAATGAAGTATTAATTGCAGCTGATTTAGGAATATATTTTGACACTATAGGTATTATCATAAGTATATATACTATTGTAAATGGTATTTCAATTCTAATATTTGGATATTTAACCGATATGATAGATAGAAAGAAAATTTTAATCCTTGCCGGAGTATTGTGGTCATTAACTGCAATATTGCATATTTTCGTGGAAGAATTCTGGCAATTAGTGCTTGTTAGGATCGTAGCAGCAATCGCCGTAAGTGCAACTACTCCACTTGTAATTTCATATTTAGCAGATATAATCTCGTCCGATTCACGTTCTAAATCTTTTGCATTTTGGGGCTTAGTAACAAGTATAGGAACCTTGGTTGCAGGAATTGTAGCTTTAGCGTTTAACACTATTGATTTTGAAGCCATTGAATTGCCTCTTCTTCAAAAAATTGACTTTATTGCCCTCACTTATCCCGATATATTATATACTTGGAAGCTTCCATATTTTTATCTTGGTATCATAGCTCTCATATTTACAGTGCTTAATTATTTCGTTACCGTAGAGCCTAAACGAGCAGGCAAAGAAAAGCTATTAGAAGAAGTTTTTTCAGACGAAAAAATCCAGTATTCTTACAAGATCAAATTTTCAGATTTAAAATTCGTCTTCAAAAGGAAATCTAACTTCTTTCTGATGTTTAATTTTTTTGATGTCATCGCTTCAGGATTAGTATTAGCTTATATTTTCCCCTATATTCAGCTTGAAATTGGTGTTAGTGTTGTCGATATCAAAGTCATTATTCTGTTTCTCTTCATAATTGTCTTGGGATTAATAATTGGACAATTTTATCTAGCACATTTGGGAGATAAAAAAGTTCAACGAGGAGATCTTTCTGGTAGGGTGAAAGTAGCGGTTGTTTGTTCGATTTTGAATTTACCCTTCTTTCTATTTGGATTTGCTATGACACCTAATGTTGCAAACTCTACTTTCTTCTTTGGCACTTTATTGGTCAATGATGTTGGATTTTGGATTTTATGGTTAGTATACTGTTCGTTTCTAGGTGTAGGTCTCGCTTTCACTATGGGAATTGGTCCCAATTGGTATTCATCTCTTATTGATGTTAATTTCCCCGAGAATCGAGGGACTATGGTTGCAGTTGGATCCTTCATAGATTCCATCGGACGAGCCTTAGGTGCAGTTATAGGTGGCTTCGTCGTAACATTAACAGGAAGCTTTTCTGCTACGATTTTTTGGTCATTTTTAATATTTGGGATATTTTCTACTTGCCTATGGATTCCGCTTTTCTTTACTGCTAAAAAAGATTATTTACAAATAAACGAGGAAATGAAAATTAGAGCATCCTCGTTAAGTAAAATGCCACATGAAGAATCTCGGGAATAAAAAATATATAATTTTTCTTACTTAATCTTCTATCGAGAGTAGTTTCTTAATCCACTTTGGAAGGATAAATCCGAGATAAAAGAAAAACATAGCTAACGCTAAAATTATTCTTATTATTATCAATAATAAAGAATCCATTTCAATTAAAGCATCAAATATAGCAGAAATTCCAAAAAATAAAAAAGCTATCAATAAAAACTTTCCTTTCCATCTTATCTCAGATGGTTCTTCCTTTTTCATGGATTTTGCTGCAAAATGAAACCCAGTTATGCAAGCTGTCAATATACTCAAGCCTAAAAATATCAATACAAAACCCTTATAATCAATGTCCATAGGATTAGCGGGATCAATTATAATTCCTAGTAATGAATCAACAGGTGCTCCTGGAGCTAATAAAAGGAAGTAGAATAGATACAATTCAAAAAAAATCGAAAATATTCCATATAGAATAAGTACTAGCTTCTTTTTTTTTGGGTTTATAGTAGAAAAATAAACGTTTAACCAGGCTAATATGGCAATAGGTATACCTACAGTACCAATAAGAACATATATTTGGTAAGTTAAAAATTCTCCTGTGATAATCCAATACAAATATCCCAATCCACTTGGATACCAAGGAGATGCTGTAAAAATAATACATAAAAAGAAGTTAA
>SOKP01000063.1 GCA_004375715.1 Promethearchaeota archaeon
AATTTTTTATGAGTTTTATAATTATTTTTTATTTAACAACAGGGGATAGTATGAATAAATCACTTTTAAAAAAATCAGTTGTTCTAAGAATAGGTTATCTTATTATTATATTAGGAATATTTCTTTCGAGTAGTTTTCTCATTCCAAATTCCAAAAATATTAAAGACATAGACAGCGACTTTAATGATTATTCCCAAACCCCCTTACTTGCCGATAGTTATTCTGTTTTATTTGAAGGAAATGAAATATCTTTAAATATAACAGATTACGGCAATTTATATGATAATAATCAAAAGGTGTCTTTAAGCAATCAAGATGAACTTAATTTAACTTATTATCTTGATTCTGCGCACGATTGGAAAGCTTACAAGGTTGGAAACACCTTAAAATATATAGTGGATAAAAGAAATTGGATAAATAATTCTGGTTTTCAGTCACCCATTATTTATCGAGTAAATGATACTTTGGATATTTATGGTACACCACATCCTTATGTCAATCATAATCCTAGCTGGGCTAGTCCTCAAGATCAAATTACTATATCAGGAGCAACTTATATTCGAGTTCATTTTTCTAGATTACAATTTGAATATGGTTATGATTTTGTGTACATAACTAATTCTACAGAAGCTGAATCTTTTTATGTCAATAGTACCTCAACAAATGTATATGATTTCTACTCTCCTTGGATTTCTGGTGATACCATAAAAATTGATTACGATTCAGATAACTCCAATCATTTATATGGTTATGATATTGATTATTATGAATTTATGAATTCAAGCTCGAATATTGATATTAATTCTGCCAATTGGGAATTTCATCATAGCGGAGTTACTGGTGGTTGGAATGATCACGGTCCTGGAGAAGTAGATAATGCTACAGCCATGTATGTTGCTTTATATGGAGATTATACTAGTGAAACAGAAGTAAGTTTTGATACAGGTGCTTATTCCGAACTATTCCAAGAATTTACTATTGATAGTGGGCCATTCGTTGAAGCATATTTAAGTTTTGATTATTATTGTCAATATGCATTACCGACAAATGATCACTACCTCTATGTTAAGATAAATAATGAAAAAATCTTTTCTAAGGGAATGTTAGATATTTCCGAATTGGGTAAGCGGAAATGGCTTACATCTGGAAAATTATATACGGATTCATGGGATAATTTAACGAATATATTTAAGGAAGATTTAAAAAATTTCAACATTTCCGTAGGATTTAGAATTGGTTCGGGCTATACTTATACAAGTGGATGGGCGATTGAAGATAGCCATACAAATATTGTATGGTTTGATAATATTTCTTTGGTTGTAACAACGAAATCAAACGCTACTCAACCTGGAATTGATTTAACGATTAATTCTCAAAGCTTACAAGATAATTCAGAATGGGGCTCATCAAACCAAACAATTAATCAAATATGGGATACAAATCCTATTATATTAACATTAAATACTAGTGCACCTAACCTTGAATTTGATTTGAATACGACTGTATATGGGCGTCATTATGATAAATCAAGGATTAATCAACAAAATACTGAAGGAGTTTTATACAAAATATTAGAAAATGGCACTATCTATTGGGAATATTATCATAATTTATACATCCCCAATCAATACGCTGATATCGAATTTGTTATCAATAAACCAAAAAATTGGGAAATTATATCAGCTTTGGATCCCACTCTACAAGAGATACCATTTGATGATGGCAAAGCTGGAGATACTACACTTAAAATCAATAGATCTTATGCGCTTTACCCTGGTTGGTGGACTTTTCAAGCGACTTCACCAAATTATCTTAATATCTCAAATACAAAGATGTTGAAACAAGGTGAATGGACACACACAAGTTTTAATACAGGCGAATCAACACGAATTAAAACACAAGTAAATTACAGTGGTGAAATCCCTAATAATCTTGGGTCAACAGAAGTAAACTTAACAATATTTGATCCCGAAGGAAATCAATGGTTCTCAGAAGTTAAATCGCCCTTATCAAATGGAAGTGTGTTCTTTTCTGCATTATTTTTTGATGCATTAAATACAACCGGAGGACAATATGATTATACACTATTCTGGTCTAATGGCACTTCTTTAGGAGGATTAAACTCTAGTTTTTTAATTATACATCAAAGCTCATTCTCATTTATTAAACCTAATGATGCGATCTCTGATTCAATAACAGACGCGTTTGTTGGAGATATTATACCAGTACAAATAAATTTAACAGATTCCGAAAACATTAATTCTATTTTAAATGCAGTTATTTCATATAATTGGACCTCGGGAACGGTAGAATTTGTAGAAGCTGGTTTTGGAATTTATGAGACTATTTTAGATACATCAGATTTAGGATCAAATGGTTTTTATGAGATTCTAATCGAATCTTCAAAGGTAGGTTTTTTAGATTATAATTTGACTTTGAAAATTAACCTTGGAGAGGAGACTAACGTGCAACGACTTCAGTCTGATTATAATATAGAGTTGCACGCTAATAGCACAATAGAATTTCGATATTATTCACTATTAGATAGCGAAGGAATTGATGGAGCAACTGTAGGTGTTAATATATCAAATCCTGACTTCTATAGCATTGAAAATTCAGCTGATGGCTATTATGATATTGAATTTGATACTTCGTTTACTGATAATTTAGGTATTTTTCAGCTTAACTTCAATTTTTCAGCTCCTTCATTTGAACCTCAAACGCACATATATCAATTTGAGATTGTAGAACAAAGTGTCAATATTACGGCTTATGTTGATAATGTAGAAATTCAGCGAAACTCTATAATTGATATTACATATATGGAAGAAATAAACATCTCGACTCAAGCTAGAGCTTTGATTGATGATGATTTATTAACGGGAGGAAATTTCACATGGAAAATCAATTCGTACGAACAGTCATTAAACGAATATTCGAATTTTTGGTATAATACTTCAATTCAAATTAATCCATCAATTTACTCACCTGGATTAAATTTAATTGGGATACAATTTGAAATGGATAAATACCAAACTGATATATTCTATTTCCAATTGTTAGTATATGAGCAACCAGTCGATCTGTCTGTATTTATTAATTCTCAACCAATTTTGGAGAATGAGATAGTTGAAATAATGTATATGGAAAACATTACTATTTCAGCAAAAGCATTCGCAACAATTGAAGCAGATTACGTAAATGGAGCGTTAATAACTTGGCAAGGTGGAAATCAAGACAGAACTCTAATTGAGTTAGGAGCAGATTGGTATAATACATCAATTCAAATAGTGCCATCAAATTATACTCCTGGATTAAACAGTATAGCAATAGAGTTCATAAAAGATAATTTCCAACACGAAATCTTTCATTTTCAACTACTTGTGGAAGAGCAATCAGTCGATTTTTCATTATACTTGAATTCTCATCAAATTGCAGAAGATCAGTTAGTAGAAGTAATGTTTAAACAAAATATAACAATCTCTGCAAGAGCATATGGTGAGATTGATTTGAATTATATTGATAAGGCTTATATTTCTTGGAATAGCGAATCTTATATTACAAATTTCATTGAATATGGAGCTAATTGGTATAATTTATCCTTAACTTTTTCAGCAACAAATTTCAGTTCAGGGATTAATACCGTTTCAATTAAATTCGAAAAGCAAAATTATACAACAACTTACTTTTCATTTCAATTATTAATTAGAGAGCAATCAGTTCAACTTAATGTATCAATCAATAATCAATCTATCCTCGAAAACGCTCTAATTGAAGTAATGTTTAAGGAGAATATAACCATTGCAGCACAAGCATATGCTATGGGAGAGGGAATTTTTATTTCCGGAGGAAATATAACCCTTATAGGTGAAATGTTTACTTTTAACATTAATGAAAATGTAACTTATCCTACATGGTTTACTACTGATATTATAATAGATGGAGCTTACTTTGATTTAGGAATTAATACTGTATCTGTTAAATTTGAACAAGCTAATTATTCTGAAGCTTATTTTTCATTCCAATTTTTTGTAACGGCTGAAACAGTTAATTTGTCGTTATATGTAGATTCACAAGAAATTGATGCAAATAGTTTAATTGAAATTACTTATTATGATGAATTCTCTTTATCCATAAGAGCTCTCGCAAACGTAGAAAAAGTTTTTCTTGATGGGGGTAGTGCTATTATTGCTATTGGAAGTTATAATCAAGATTTTATTCAAACTGCTAACTATTGGTATAATACATCAGTTATATGTGATCTTTCTAATTTCGATTTAGGGATTAATTCTGTCTATGTTAGGTTTCTACATCCAAATTACACATCTTCGACCTTTTATTTTCAGATATTAGTTCATCAAATTGAAATGAGTGTTAATACCATTGATTTTCAAGATTCAATTGAAAGTTATTCTGGAGAATCTTTAGTCATCAGAATCAATTTGACTGAAC
Source organism: Promethearchaeota archaeon (assembly GCA_004375715.1). Classification (GTDB taxonomy): domain Archaea; phylum Asgardarchaeota; class Lokiarchaeia; order Sigyniarchaeales; family SOKP01; genus SOKP01. Next base: position 4,453 of record SOKP01000063.1, read on the forward strand.
TTATTTCAGCTAATTCTATTGAGAATACTACCATCTCGTATTTGTGGGAATTTGGATTAGGTAATTTTGAAGAAGTAGGAAATGGAATTTATGAAATGGAACTTGAGATCCCAGAAAATATCCATGGAAGTTTTAAAGTGTCTTTAATTATTTCAACAGAAAATGTTCTTTATAAATCAACACAATCTTCATTTCTCTTGGTAATTGGTGAACCAGAATTTCCTATTTTCATAATATGGATTATAATCTTTATTTCAGCGGCGATTATAAGTGTTTTAGGAATTTTAAGTTTGAGATCTTATGTGATTTTGCCACGAAGGAGGAAAAGGGAAGCAGATTTAATGTCAAGAACCCAAAAATTTAAAGATATGCAGAATATTCAGGCTATTGTAGCAATTCATCGATACAGTGGAATTCCTCTCTATTCAAAAAGTTATTCAATTTTGGAGAAGCATAAAAAAGAACTTTTTTCAGGTTTCATCCAAGCTATTATTACTGTGGGAGAAGAAATGGTTGGTAAAAGGGATGTCGATCAAGATTTAACTAAATCTGACGACTCAGATGGTAGTAGAACGATTTTAGAATTAGATTTTAAATATTTCTATTGCCTAATCTGTGACCGACAAGATTTACGATTAATATTTTTGCTCGATGAAAAAGCTTCGGACCGATTGAAGAAACTAATATCGGATTTGTCATTAGGAATCATGCTCGATCTTTCACAGTTAATAGAAAACTGGGACGGCGCAATTCATGAGTTTGAGGCACAATTACCTCCTATCATAACAAAATATGTAGAGTTATATTATAAAGACGCTTTTAAAATAAACGATGCGGAGTATATTGCTAAATTAAGAAAAGAAAACGAGTTAAATTCGATGGAAACACGAATATTAAACGTAATTTACTCGATCGCTAAGAATAAACAAGAATTTCATCTGGAGACAATATTTGAAGTGGTACATGAAAAAAATCAAGATCTCATAATAGACGCAATAGAAACTCTAATAAACAAGCAAATTATTATACCATCAAATAAATAAATACTTATTACTTTTTTCGTATTCTATTAGCTACTTATGGGTATTAATTATAAATTACGGTTTGAATGTGTACGATGTGGTAATTGTTGTACCGATTTAAATACGCTTGTAAATACGATATATATCGATGTCCTTCGAATAAAGAACGGATTAAATCTAACTATCGATGAAGTACTTGAAATTCTAGGCTTTTATGTGTTTGATCAAGCGCCCTCTTCAAAAGAAATAGATCGAATGGTGGTTCCACCTATACAAACCGAAAGAGGAGTGGCATTCATTGGCTTGAAAAAGAAGCCAAATGGACAATGTTTTTTTTACGATGAAACTAAAGAGAGATGCTCGATATATACATTTAGACCCGGATTTTGTAGGACATTTCCTTTTACATTCACGATTCTAAATGACAAAAATAAGAAAGAAAGTGAGATCAACATATTTTACACAGAGAAAGGGATTCAATATTGCCGAGGCATCGGAGAAGAATATCCTACTATTGATTTAGAACATTGGATAAAATTAGGTCGTGAAACCATCCGAGATTTATCGAAAAATAATCAATTAATAAAAAAATGGAATAATAGCGTTAAAAATAAACAGATTATACCTTCAGCGAAGAATTTTATCTTGACTATTTTTAATTTAGAATAGAATTTTACTACATAGGTTAAAAATACTGAGAAAATGCAAGTAATACCCAAAAAAGCATCCGTAGTTCGATTTTAAAAGCAATCTTATCATTTTTCCAATCGAATTCAGCAAAATTACTTTCATCTTTAAACATATTTACATTTTGATTCAGGAAGTTTAAAAATCCCGATATGATGTTTAATTCTTTATCTTGTAAACCTAATAATTGTAAGCTCAACAACCCTCTAGCAGTTTCAGTAATATTTTCATTAAGAGAACCGTTAGCCGATATCTTATTTTTAAGCGCACTTAAATAAGGTTCTCTAAAATTGTTGAAACTAACATTCTTATCTAATAAGCTTATTAGTCCTAGAAAATAGAAAATGTCTGAAGCTGGTTTAAACCCTTCCAAATTAAATACATCTACTTTTGCAAGCGGTTCTAGCAAATATTTCTTGTCCGTTATAATTCCTCCCGTTTTTTCTAGCATTTTAAAACATAGGATTGTAAAAAAGTGTAGAATTATATTCTCAGGAACAAAATTATTCAGTTCATTTTCAAGAAACATTTCTATATTTAACAGATCAATAATTTCACCATTTAGCAAATTTAATTCGTGAAGAATTGACAACCCGTAAAAAACACTCATCGGATTAGGGATGTGATACCTTCCTGTGCTGAAAACTCCTCCATTTATGTAATTACTCATGATATTTTTAATGTATCCCGGTTCAAGCTGATTTCTTAGTCCTAGCATTTTAATAATATTAATGCTATAAAAGAGATTCTCTAAATCTAAAAATTCTGGTGAGGAATTAACAAAATTTATTAACTGTTTTACGTCAACTCTAATCTTTTCTAATATTGAATGGCTTACAGTGGGAAAATCTAAGAAATTAGATAAAAGCGATTGGGATTCAATTTGAGACGCACTACCCTCTTCCCGCTCTCGATTTGTAGGATGCTGGAGAACCTCTAAATTATCCACGCGAGCATCTTGTAAGCGTTTTAGTATAATATCTTCAGACAAATCCTCTTTAGGTCCCTGAATTTCAAAATCAATTTTATTGAATGTTAAATTCGAGGGGTTGAAATAGGATTCAATTTCATTACAAAAAATTTTAAATCTTTTCTTACTCTCTTCAGATATCACATATTTCTTTCTGAGGATTCTCAAATTGCTAAGGAAATCTCGAGGTAATAAATCAAATAAATCCAAATTTTCAAGGATTTTATCCTCAGCATCGATTATATACTCTATAATTATTACAAATAGATGCTTATTGATGTAATCCTTTAATCCAAGTTGTAAAAATGAAAGATAATTTGTAAAAATATTCCTCTGACTTAAAAAGGCATTTTGGAATAAATTTTGATTAGACATAATTTTATTTTTAGATACTCCAATCGTCACGAACGCAGAATTTGTAGCAGATATAATCTGAAATATCGTATTGCTTATCTCTTCCTCGGTTTCATTATCGATAATCGCTGAGATATTTACTTTTTTAGAAATTATTAGATCTCTTACATAAGATTCATAAATCCTATACAAATTAAAAACATCATCGTTCAAGAAATCAATTATATTGCTTACAATGTTCACTATTTCATTCATTATTATCCCCTGAGGTTACATAGCTTAAAAATATTTAATAATATCTGAATTAAAAGTACTAATTACAAATAAATTTACATTAAATTAAATTACTTCGAACAATGAGTAAGAAAATTTACGATATTTTGGCACTCGATTATCATAAAAAGCGATCTTATCCTTGGAAGGATTTTGAATTGTTTTTTAATGAGCTCATTCAAAAAGGTGTATCCTTTAATGGATACAATATTGATTTAGGATGTGCCAATGGGCGAAATTTTAAGATTTTTTTACAATCTAACATTAAACTGATAGGTATTGATAACTCCATAGAATTTCTGAAAATCTCTCGCAATAGAATTGCTACAGGTAATAATTATACGATGAAAGAACGGAGGTCAATTGAACTAATCCAAAGCGACATCAATGCTATACCAATCCGAACTGATGCCGTGAATAATATCTTCTCTATCGCAGTAATCCACCATATTAAAAACATTCAAAATCGTGATCAAGTTTTAAAGCAAATCTACGCAATTCTAAAAAATAACGGATTATTGTTTTTAACCCTCTGGAGAAAATATCAAAAAAAATATCGTTATTATTTCATTCGCGATTGGTTCAAAAGATTGTATAGTTCTGATTATAGGTTAAAACAAAAAAATCTCGATTTAACGGAACACGGAGATGCATTTATCCCTTGGACAATTTCAAAAGAGAATTTGACTTACAATCGATTTTATCACTTCTTTTCTAGGAAAGAATTGAAAAAATTGTTAAGAAGCTTTGCAATTAAAGAAATGACAAAGAGAGGTGGTCCTAATAAAAAAGACAATTTTTTTGTTTTAGCCAAGAAAGAGAGCGAAGTTAAAAGAGTTAAAATTACATAACTCATTCGTGACATATAATTGTGCTTAGCGATTTAATGATGAAAGGTTTAAAATTTTCAAAAAACTTGTCAATAACATTAGCATGAATATTAATTAAACGCTCAGTCACATCACAATAGAATATGCCATGAATGCATTTTTCGCGATAATATCGTTTTCTCAACATTTTAGTTCGTTGTCCAAACCATGTAACAAATTCGTGGCTAAGGAGCCAATCGCTTTCTTTCTTTATAATTACAAATCCGATTGAACTATAAAGCTCGATAGAATTTTGAACTTCTTTACCATGAAAAAACCCCGTTCTATCTTTTTTTTCCCAGGCGATCTCCATTTTTGCGTTGGAACCATAAATCTCATCGTACTCATTTTGAGAGTGGAAAGAGATATATCCTTCATTTACATCTCCTTCAAACTTCTCTTCTATAAACCATTTAGCTAATTTATGAACTGTTATGTTAGCTTCCTTTTTTTCGTAGGTATAGTAATTATATTCCATTATTAAACTGACTTAATTAGGTATTTTAAAAAAATGATATTTAGTATATCAAAAAAATAGTTTACATTAATAAAAATCTTTATTTTCACAAAAAAATTTTATATTTCTTAGAAAAATCGTAAAAAAAGGAGATCTCGATTATAATACGAATCTGACTATTGTTGTAGTAATTCTTTACACTCTTTAATCCAATTTATAATCCTTTCTTCTGAAACCCCTTTTATCAGTTTAGCCAACTCTGCAGGATCTTCTTTTACAAGCTCTTCAGCACAACTTACTCCAAGTTCTTCAAATTTTTTGGCAGTGGCAGGACCCAACCCAGAAAGGGAAGTTAACGCTGTTGTTTCAGCTTTTGGAAGCTCTTTCTTTATAGTTTTTGGTTCTTTTTTAACTCGCTCTTTTTTGGGAGCAGGAGTTTTTTTAGCGGCTTTAGTTGGTTTAGCTGGTTTCTCGGCTACAACTTTTTTAACTGGTTTCTTTTCTGGTTTTGAAGCTTTTGGTTTAAAAGGCGTTCTCTTCTTCTCTTTAACCACAAAAGGCTTTTTCTTTTTACTTTTTTTGTCAGTACCTTTTAGTTTTCTAAGCTCTTCAACGTTGCTTTCGTGTTTAGATTTTCTGAAATAATCGATATCAACGTTCAATTTTCTTAATAATTCAACCGTTTTTCCCGCTTCTTTTATTTCTCCTAAAGAAAACCCTTTCGCTTTGCGTTTATGAGCGTCTTTCGCAGGTGAAGTTACCATTGCTACAATTTTTTTATTACTCTCCATAATCTAAACATCACATAATTGATTCTAAGGTAATTTAGATAAATATAACAACCTTTTATTTTTTTCTATTTACTATCGAATTTAGAGATTGTCTAACTTACAAAATAAATTAATTATTAATACCTTTATAACTCAAGTAAAGGATTAGAATGGCAAAAACCTTAGAAATTAACGATATCTAACTGTTCTAATTTTTTTAAGATACTATTTACATCGTTCCGAGATTTAGCTAACTCCCTTGATATTTTTAAGGGTGAGGTTTTTCCAGTGCATTTCAAGGCAACTTGAAGGTCCTCATCATCAATCATCCCCATTGAAACAATCTTGGGCAAGACTTTCTCGCCAACGAGTAATCTTGGAAAGACTTCAGCTACACGCCCACCTTGACATATATTTTCTATATCCGTTTTAATCGTTTGAAATCTCGATTTCTCTGAAGTAGTTCTAAATAACGCTAAGTCCGATTGATGCTTTTTGTAGAACCTAGTAGATATTTTGTGTATTACATTAATTAACTTGTCTATGTCATCATCTGCATCAGAAATACTGCAATATAAGATTCTTGAGGGAGGATGGTAAACTATGACAATTGTAGAATTTTCAGATTCGACAATTCTAATCATATCATCCCTATTTTTACCCTTAACCATAGCAGCTTGAATTTTATCTATTATCTCATTTATTTCATTAAAAAAACCGGGTATAACATTATTACCATTGTTTTGATATTTTAATTCCTTAAATGTAGATTCTGAAAGTGAAATTCCGCTGTCGCTATCAATAAGAAAAATCTTGTAGATAATAGTACGTTACCCTTAGTATTAGCTCAAAATTTAATTATTAACATAATAAAAATTCTGTCTTAATAATGTTCTTCTTTAGTAAACAAATAAAAATAGAGATTTTCATAATATCTATACAAAACATTTTTTTTATTTTATCTACCAACCATGAAAACCTTCAAACTTGCGTTATTACTATTGATAGTTGCCTTTCCGTTAAATTTCAACGACGAACTCAAAGTTAGCTCTGCTGACGGCGTATCTAACTATTCAATCAACCAGAGTATTACGTATCAAGTAGATATAAACTACACTTTCACTCACACTAGAATATCTCCACAAAATTATTATTTTAAAGTTGCGCGTTTGAATAATAGGCAACCTAATTCGTCGATAACTCAATTTACTCCACCATATCAAGAAGCTCAACTATTATACAATTCCATAACTGGATTCGATACGCTTATAATGGGCTCACAAGATAAATTTAACAATACATATGATTTATTCAATGCCACTATGAGTACTTCTGAAACAATTACATTGAACCAGAAATACATCGTGAAGCTCAACGAGGTTGCATTTGGCGACATAGTAGATACTGATATAGGAAGTTACGACACATCTGATGAAATGTTTAATTTATATTGTAACAATACAGAAACATATTATGAAATAGACGATCCTGCTTTAATTGCTGCATCAAATAGCATCGTAGACCCTTCTGATAACCCATTAGAAAAAGCTAGGAAAATTAATAATTGGGTTATTAGCCACCTTGAATATGATGAGGATGCAACCCTTCCAGCTGAGGAAATGGGAGCAAAATGGGCGTTTGATAATAATTTTGGAGACTGTAGTGAATATTCTTCATTAATGATTACATTATTGCGTATTCAAGGGATTCCAGCGAGAAAAGTAAGCGGTTATTTAATTGACCTTAAAAAAGATTTCAATCCTGCAGTAGGTCAAGTTATTACCTTCACTGCGGATTCAAGTGGGAGTTCAGACTTTTTAGGCCATGCTTGGGTTGAATATTACATCCCAAAAATTGGATGGATTGCTTGTGAACCGCAAAACTCTGATTATTACAAAAAAATTGACTATAGAAGGCTAAATGTAAATATTGGAGCATGGTTTTTTATTCCCGGAGCTACTCCCCCCCACGATTATGAATCAGAATTTTCTTTTATCCCATCTCCAGTTGCATCTGATCACGACGCTTACACATTCAATGCTAAAGTTAAAATAACAATATTAGAGACGGACTTACTTTTCACGAAAGTAATTATTATCATTGTTATTGTATCTATTGTTGGAGTAGTAATAATCGGTGTTACTCTATTGATTAGATCGAATAGGAAAAAAAGAAAGCAATACGAACAATTTTCAAGTTATTAAAATTTTTCTTTTTATTTCAGACGGGATTATATGTAAGTCTCGATTAATTCGTTCAGGTTTTTAGATAATTTAGGTAAATTTTTATCTATTTTATCCATATTTAGCTCTTTTTCCATGAACAAAAGTAGGTAAAGATTATACTTCTCAACTGGTATTCTTTTAAATATTATTTTCTTTGATTCGGAAGTTATTCCAGAAGAAATCAGAAAATCTTGCTTCAGGATTTTAAATTCTTTAAATGTTTTATAAAGCATTTGGAAGTGTGGTGCTGAAATTTCAAAAACCTTCTCAGAAATACCAGGTTTAGAGAAATTAGAGAGGATAATTCCATTTTCGTTAAGCAATAGTATTGCATCGGAACTTATTTTCTTAGCGAAATGCTTCAATTGATTTTGAAACAATTCTCTATTAGGGCTTAATTGCGATAAACCGAAGGAATAGGCTGATATTAATGACCAATGATCAAAAATAGATGTCTGGAAAATCTTCACAAAAAACCTTTCAGAGATTTTCTTTATGTTTTCATTTACAGTTTTAATATTTTTTTTAATATCCTTCGCATTTTTAATATCAGGATCATACTTACTCAGACATACAACAATTGGGGGAAATTCTTCCAATTCGATAAGAGATTTAATAACGGTTCCAAACAATCCAATAGCTTCCGAAATCCTTTCTGAATCTTGAATATCGATAAAATAAAAAAGCAGATCAACATTGTACAGGTAAACTTTTTTTTGTTCAATAAACCGATCTCTATACTTCTTTTGACCCCCTAAATCCCAAAGCGATATCTTAGAATGTTGTTCTTCGAATATCTTTTCTTCGCTTCGCGCGACTCCCTTAGTTGGTAAGGTTTTGATAATTTCACTATATCTTTGCTTAACGGCATGCAAGAAACTTGTTTTTCCCGCTCGATCCAATCCTGTCATAAGAATTTTGATTTGTCTCTTTAAGGAGAATGGATCCTTTATCTCGCTAGTAAAAATGAATAATTCTTCTTTTAAATCATCCATAATTTTTTGGTTTTCTTCTAACGTTTTAGCTAACTGAACTTTTGACGCAGATTTATCTATTATAACTCTTAAATACTTCATATTTTCGTAGAAAAAAACCCTATCATCTTCATTTATTAGAACAGTAATAGTAGCTGCTTTAGCGTTGCCTCTTGCCGTCGGATCAAGAATTAAGAAGAAATATGTCAACCCGTTCAGTTTTAAATCTGGAAAAGGTAATATCCCGAAATAATTTACACTATCTGACGAAGTTCCATTTTGATAAACAGAATCCCCCATTAATAATGAAATCGTTTTCATCGCTATTAGCAAGCGCGAAGATTCGTCCATTGTTGTAGGCCAGTAAATCTTAGGTGTGGGTCCATCATCGTCAAATAAACTTAAAACGATTGACTTAACAATGTTATTTTTCTGTTCTGACATAAACCTAACACAATCTTTGCTAATGTCTAAGATTTAAAAGAAGTTAGCCAAAAAGACACTGCTTCTAAGTATAATCATAAACCTATTTTAATCCTAATTTCTTATAAAACCATTTAAAATAATTTAAAATAATATATTATATAAATATACTAATATCAAAACGAAGTCCTTTTATAAATTTATTCAAGTTTAATATTCAGTTTTACTCAAAAACGATTATAAAAAGAAGTACAAAATCGCTATCTGTAAATCTTTTCAGTATCATATAAACAGAATTAATAAAAATTTAATAATAGTCTTTAATGAAAAGTATTTCTTTCTATAAACTAATCATTAAAATCAAAGTTAAAACTCCTAAAATGTTTGACGAAAAAATAATCCAATCGTTTCCAGAAGTCCTCTATAAAGATAAAAAGGAGGGTATTGTAAAGAAGAACAAATTCGATCCCAATCGCATCTATGATAGGCTCGTTAAAGAAACGAGTCTTTCTGAAAAGGACGCTGAAAAGGTGACGCTTGATGTATTCCGATTTATCGCGTCCTCTAACCTTAAAATTTTAACAGCGCCGCTTATAAGAGAGTTAGTTAGTTACACTCTTTCAAAATTTGGGTTTGAAATAGCTCGTTTACAAAATACAAGAATAGGGTTTCCTTATCACGATTTAGAAGAGATGATTGATGAGTATAAAGACATTAACGAGCTAAAAGATTTAATTTTTCAGGGAGTTCTAACCGAATTTAATGAAGTAAAAAAACTTATTGAGAATTCTGACGAGTCCAGTTAGTTTTCTAATAAAAGAAAGTTTAAACTCAAATTAAATCAATTAAACAATATATCGATACTCTCTTTATCTTATTTTATATTATCTTCTTTAATTAGAATATGATCAATCCTTTATCTTATTCGTCAGTTAAACGCTTCTTTTCAGAAATTTACGATTTACTTAAAGAATCAAATTCCGAAGTCACCGAATTGTGGTTCGAGTTTACTGATATTGATCTTTTTAGGACTTTTGACAAATATGAAGTCCAAGATTTTATAAAAGGATTCGAATTTATCACGATTGGCAAAGGAAATTACATAGATTACCTTGTAATTGACAAAATTGCATTTATTACGAGATGTTTCAACTATTTGGATTTAGATATAAACCAATTGTCATATTTATTAAATTACGACGGATTCGAAGCACTAATTCAAGAGATTTTATCTCAAAATCATTATAGGACGATAAAAAATTATAGGTTTTCAGATAGGTCTGAGTTAAAATATGAAACTTCTCAAAAACGATACGAAATTGATGTAATAGGGATATATCAAAATCTTATACTTGTAATAGACGCTAAGCAATGGAAGCGCAAAGATTCTTATTCTGCCATGAACAAGGCTGCGAACTTACAATATCAGAGAGTAAAAGCTCTTAAAAAGAATCCCGAAATCCTGTCTAATATGATTCAAGAAATCTTAGGATTAAGTTATAACTATAAAAAGCGGTTACCCTTTACTTTAATTCCACTAATGGTTACAGCCGAGTCAAATTGGATAAAAATTAACGATAATTCAGTCCCACTTGTAGCAATTCTAAACTTGAACTCGTTTTTACAAGAATTGTCAGTAAACTTGCCATATTTTAAAACAGTCACGGTTGAAAAAATTAGTGTTCAAAAGCAGTTACATTAATGATTAGAAATACAAAAAAAGTAATCAAAGGGATAAGGAAGATTTTTATATAGGAAGAATATAAGGATAGTTCAATTTTTAAGTATATTAAAATTTTAATATGGACTTAAAGGAATTCTATACTCTCTTTTTTTACCAATCCAACTACCGATAAAACCACCAATAGTAAAGAGCCCTATTATAATACCCAGATGTAACCAAGGACCAAAAGGTTCGAAACTCATTATAAATTTAGCAAAATTAGTGATTCCACAGAATAAAGCATATAATATAGATAATCCAAACCCAATTGGAGTGATTCCAAATAAAATATAAACTACTTTATTTACCTTAATAGAGGGTCTTACGCGGATATAATAGGCACCACACAAGACTAATGAAAATATAATTTCATAAATAATAATACGTATAAAGTCTGTCTGTAAGAAAAAATAAGAAAAAACTCCCGAACCGACCATCGAAATAGCGGTCAATATCCAAAACGGCTTCCACCATTTAGGTTTTGATTGTTTCTGACCATTTTCGTTTAGTAAGTTTTCGTCATTTTTTTCACTCATTTTTGTCAATTAAGAATAATGTTTGTTAATCTTTTAAATAAAACGGCTTCTTCTCCAATATTGGAGTTTCACATATTGATTCGGGCAATTTTTCTCTATTAATCTTAAAGTATTTATAACTGAGATTAAGAATTATCAATTTAAGAACTTACATCAACTTGATTTATATTTCAAAATTGAGCGGGAAAAACTTTTTTTATTTTGATAGCCCTAGATATTGCTTTACTCGTTTCTTTACAATGCTGACTGCGAAGTGTATTATTCCACTCTTGATTTTGGGGTGTGAAAAAATAATTAAGATCATCTCGTCTCCAGGAAGTTTTTTGAAGCTAATAGGCGCTAAGTCTAGTACTCCATCAGTGCCCCTTATAGACATATTTAATAAGGTCCCAGCACTTAAACCTTCTATAATATCGACCCCCATCATTGACAGATTTGCTGCAATTGTCGCAAAAAGGGAATCTGAAATCCTTGAACTAAGAGCTGAGGCTAATATTGTCCCGTCTTTTTTAATGATCGCAGAGGCTTCAATGTGTAAGTCTAATTTTAACAAATCTTTCAAGATTTCGTTCATACTCGAGGGCGGTATGGAGTCTTTAGGTTTGGTTGGAGCGGCTACTCCCTTTTTAATAGGTTTTAAGGGTTTTACAGTAATTTTCTTTGACAAGAATGAAAGTACTTTAGTCATATCTTCTTCCAATTGTTTCTGCTTTAGAATTTTGGATTCAGTGCTTTTGGAAACAACTCCATCTTGTGAGACTTTTTTAGGTTTAGAACGTGAAACCTTTCTTTTTGGTTTAGGTTGTCCATAAACGCCTTTATCTGCAATTATCGAGCCTCGGAATGGTTGTGGAGCAATTTCTTGTAGAAAATCTGTATCTTCTTCCACATCGTCTAAACCTTCCTCGAAATCATCTTCTATTATTTCCTCTTCTTCATCATCTATAGAATCTTCAAAAATTTCCACTTGGTCGTTAATCAATGGTTTAACTTTTGGGATTTCATGAAGATCTAAACTTGTAGGTTTTGTTGGTTTCTTCTTAATTGGTGGTTTTTTTGTTTTTGTTTTTGCTTTTGTTTTTACCTTTGTCTTTTCTCCTTGAGATTCTATGATTTCTTTTTTCTTTGGAGCAATTCTCATTCTTGGTGCTCTACGTGATCTAGGAAGTAAGGCTCCACACTTTCTACAAACATTTCCAGCCGATTCATTGTTAGTAGTACCACAATTAGAACAAATTATCACGGTGTTTACCTCCTTGACCAATTATCAAAATGGGAAAAACTTTCTCTTAGAAAGATTTGACAATAAATATAGTACTAATAAATAAATTCGATTTTA
>SOKP01000045.1 GCA_004375715.1 Promethearchaeota archaeon
TGTTCAAAGGAGTGTTTGGCGCAGATCTTTTACCGGATCTTAAACCTGATCCTAACTCATTAAATCCTGTTTTTGAGAGCTATAAATCCTGCAACTTGAAAGATTTTATCATGATTGGAGATATGCCAACAGACATTCAAGCAGGAAAGGAAGCAGGAGTATGGACTATAGGAGTAGCAACGGGAGTAAGTAACAAAGAGATGTTAGCGGAATTTAAACCGCACTTGTTAATTGATTCGTTAGATGATTTAAAAAGGCTAATTGAAAATAAAAATTTATCAAATTCAAATTCACAAAATAGTATTAAAATCAAATCCTAAGAGGATGTAAGATATGGTACTTAAAGAAGAAGAATATAAAGCTTCAGAAGAAACACATATAGTGAAAACTACTGAAGAAAAAGAACAAGAAGAATTAGATTTTGGGAAACGACATCAGAACGCAACGTATAAGTTTTTAAAATATAATCCGATCGATCCCTTGAACGACCTCTGGCGCCAAGCTATTGAACAGTTGAACCTTCAAGATGTTGAAGGGAAGCTTCAGTGGTGGACAGCATATGTATATATTAAATTTTTTGCTCGTATATTATGGAATTTTAAAGCAGAATACCCGCAAGGGAATATGTTTCCAGAATATGGTGGAGGTGTCCTCGTAGGAAGCCACGAATCACATTTGGACCCATTTTTTTATGGAGCTGCTTGTCACAGAAGAATTAGATACATGAGTAAGATGGATAATTTTAAAACCCCCTTAATAAAATCTCTCTTTACCAACTTAGGAGCATTCAAATTAGATCGAGAAAATCCTGAACAAGCTTGGAAAAGGGCCAAAGAAATAATTTCAGAAGGTGAATGGGTTGGGATTTTCCCCGAAGGTACGAGATCTAGAGAAGAAACAGGTTGGGAGCTTGGAGAATTTAAGACCGGCGCAGTTCGACTTGCAATTGAAATGCAAGTCCCTATTGTTCCAATGGCAGTCATCGGGTCAAGAAATGCTTTACCAAAAGGTAAATTGGTCATGAAACCAACTCAAGTTAAAGTACGAGTAGGTGATCCTCTTTATTATAACGACTACGACATTAATACAATCTCTTACGATGAAATCAAAAGGTTAACGGCAGAGTTAAGACAAGTAGTATACGACCTACGAGAGTACGTAATTGTAGATACAAGGAAACAAAAAAAAGTTGAATTATCAATCGGTTCTCCAGAAGATGCTCAAAAACCGAAAGAATCGTTATCAATTAAGCGTTGGGCAAAAGATTTTGGAGTGGGTGCCTTGCGATTCGTCGATGATATATGGTATTCCTTATTAAAAAGTTTGGAAGCATTTGGATTACGAGCCAAATTTCAAGAAACAGTTCATAATTTCTCAGGATGGTTAGTGTGCAATTGGAGCGATTTAATGATGCCTTACAAGGTAATTGATTTTGAGAAGTATATCCCTGACGAAGGTGCTGCTGTTGTCTGCACTAACCACAACTCAGAATGGGATGTCCTTATCTTTGCAGCATCTATAATCTACCATAGAAAACGAGTTCTTTACCAAATGGCTAAACAATCTTTATTCAAACCACCGCTAGTTAACTCGTGGGTTAGAACCCATCATGCTTTTCCATTAAAGCGCGGACAGCACGATGTCGACTCTTATAATTTTGCAAAGGATGTTCTTGATAAAGGAGACTTAGTATGCATGTACCCCGAAGGAACTACTAATGAGGGTGGTGGTGAACTTTTAGAGGGACACACTGGAGCTATGCGACTGGCGATCGAAAAACAAGTACCGATTTTATTGGTTGGAATAACTGGCACGGAAAAAACTTATCCAAAGCACGCTAAAATGCTAAGTTTCTATAGAGGACAAATAATGAAGGCAGGACCAGCATTCATGGAGCATAAAAAACACTGGGGTAAACCAATGCCAGATTATGAAGAACTCAAGCGTTTAACAGCCAACATGATGGCTCAAATTAAAGATTTACTCCTTTATGATAGCCCAGATGCATAGAATGAAAGGTGAGGTATCAACATGGAAGTACCACCACAACCAATAAAGAAAAAACTCAAGGTAGGGATACCGAGAGCACTTCACTTTTATAGGTATTTTCCATTTTGGAAAAAAATTCTCGAAGAACTCGACGCTGAAATCGTTGTGAGCCCCCATACGAACAAAAAAATCGTTGAAGAAGGCGTATCTCACGGATTTGGAGAGTTATGTATCCCCGTTAAAATATATTACGGCCAACTTTTAAAATTGGTAGCAGATCATTCCGATTTAGACTTTATTTTTGTGCCGAGGTATGTGTCTGAAGTAAAAGACTCCTATTTCTGCCCTAAATTTTTATCGTTACCTGATGTAATTAAAATCTTACCTGATATTCCAAAAATTCTAAACTTCGAAGTAAATGTTAAAGAATTTCCGATATCTACAGCGGCCATCGAACTCGGAAGACAATTAGGAAAGAATCAATCTCAAGCGTTAAACGCATACAGAGAAGCCCAAAAGTATTTCGACGAATATCACGAATTTTTAAGAAAGGGTTCTTCTGTCAATCACGCCCTAAGATTAGTCGAAAGTAGTCGCCCATTCACATTACCTAAGAAGAAGAGTACCGGTGATATAAGGTTTCTGCTTTTAGGGCATGGCTATAATATATTCGATACATTCATAAATCTTGACTTTCAGAAAAAACTAAAAGACCAAGGTGTTGATTATATCACCATCGAAAATCTACCAGAATTTATATTTAAGAAACCAGTCATTGTAAATCCAAGAGGCGGTAAACTGCGAAACTATTGGCGCCACGAAGAAGAAATAATGCAGAGCATCCGATATTTCCTTACTGAAGGTCGAGACGAAATTGATGGCGTGATCTTCTTAATCAGTTTTGCGTGTGGACCAGACAGTCTCATTTCAGAGTTAATCATGAGAGATATGAAAGTTGTAGGACTTGCCTTTTTAGAAATTATTATGGACGAACATAGCGGCGAAGCGGGTTTGCTCACTCGAGTAGAAAGTTTCGTGGAAATGATTCGGAGAAAGAAAAGAAGATTAGATCTTGGAAGAAAATACCGCCTAACAATTAAATCAAAACAAGAAGTATAAGCTTCAAATATATATTTTAGATGTTTTTTATAAAGAATATCTGATTAAAAATCCTAGTTTTTGTTTTATTTTTCCTTAATAAAAAATAAAAATTTGTTAAAATAATTCAGTTGTTAAATATCTTTCTCCTGTATCAGGTAAAATCACAACAATGTTTTGTCCAGATGTGAAGTCTTTAGAAGCCACATTAAGTGTTGCCCAAGTTGCTGCCCCTGAGGAGATACCAACAAATATTCCTTCCAATTTTGCTAATTCTCTTGTAGACTCAGCTGCATCTTCATATTTAACTTGGATTATTTTATCATAAATTTTTGTGTTCAACACTTCTGGCACAAAACCAGCACCTATGCCTTGAATTTTATGCGGACCAGGTTGACCACCAGATAAAACCGGAGAATCTATTGGTTCTACTGCATAAATTTTCACATGTTCTCCAATATTTTTTTTAAGTATTTCCCCAACTCCAGTTATAGTTCCGCCTGTTCCTATTCCAGAAACTAAGCCATCCACCTTATTTTCTAGATCGTCCATTATTTCTACAGCAGTGGTTTTTCGATGGATTTCAGGATTCGCTAAATTTTTAAATTGTTGAGGGATAAATACTTTATCGCTATCTTGAGATAACTCCTCAGCTTTTTGAATTGCTCCTTTCATTCCGCCTGACGCAGGAGTCAATACCAACTCGGCACCGTAAGCTTTTAAAATTTTTCTTCTTTCAACAGTCATACTTTCTGGCATTGTTAAGATTAATTTATAGCCTTTAACAGCACACACTAAGGCTAATCCTATTCCTGTGTTTCCTGATGTTGGCTCAACAATAGTATTCTCCTTATTAATAATATTTGCCTTTTCAGCCGCTTCTATCATAGACATGCAAATTCTATCTTTTACACTTGCACCAGGGTTAAAAGCTTCTATTTTCGCATAAACATTAGGCTCAATATCCTTTGTTATTCTATTTAATTTTACTAAGGGTGTTCTTCCTATTGTTTCTATAATATTATTATATATTCTTCCCATGTTAACGGACCTCTAGTTCATTTTTTATTATTTTATTTTACTTTTATTAATGTTGACTATCTTGAGTGACAAAGTATGGTATATTTTATAAATTTTTTTTAAACTCTAAAATTTTTCCAAATTTTGAAATATAATTTGTTTAATTGATGAAAACTCTGAATTTTAGATGATGAACAATAGATAAAAATTGCTGTGTCTTCAATTTAAATTTGAAAAGATAATTTATTGTTTAATATACTTTCTTCATCTACAAGTTTTTCTAGGGTATCATTAAGCAAATTTATAAATTGAGTTTCAACTTGATTCCAATATATATTTAGAATTTCATTTGACCGAGAAGTCTCAGAAATTATTAAAGGTCCATCTAATACTTCAATAATATCGATTATTTTAATTTGATCAGCAGGTTTATTTAATTTATAACCTCCTTGGGATCCTCGCATGCTTTCCACTAATCCTGCTTTTTTTAATATCGAAAGAAGTTGTTCAAGATAATTCTGAGGAATATTCTGTGTGGAAGCAATATCTTTTATCTGAATAAATCCCATGTTATAATTTTTAGCAAGCTCAAATAGCGCTGCTAATCCATATTTTA
>SOKP01000099.1 GCA_004375715.1 Promethearchaeota archaeon
CAAAATAAAACGAGAAAAAGAGGATAATAAAGAGTAAAAGGCCTGAAATAATAATGCCTTTGTCAAAAAAAGCTTTTTCAGTTCTTCTTGCTATTTCTGGTTTAGATGTGGTTAAATACATAAATCTCATGATTAAATAAAGCGATATTGGGATAGTAAATATTACAACATATTCATGTAAATTTATAATGGGCTCGAGAAGGGAAAAATTTAAAAATAGATAAAGAGAATATGTCATAAATAAGGATCCAGCAATTACTACGTGAAATTGCTCAAGTAGTTTTAGAGAATATTGATCGTAAACTTTTTTATGTTCAATCGCTTTATCCTTTCCAAGATACAACAAATCTCCTTTTCTCTTTGCTATACTTAGAAACATTGCAATTTCAAATATCGCTAAAAATAGCCAAGCAGAGATAGGTGCATCAATAATTACTACTCCAGCTATGGCTCGCCACAAATAACCAGTAGATAACACTAAAATGTCAACAAAAGCATATTTTTTAAAGAAGTAATTGTAAAATTGTCCTGTTAAAATTATAAAAATGATCATTACCATTAAACTAATATTGCGTATAAGGAAGACCAAAGAGAATACCGTAAACCCTACAATTGCTATAAGTAATAACACTGCGACATAAATTGGGAGTTCTCCTGATGCTAAGGGTTTCTTTTTTAATTTTTCTAGATGTTTTTTGTCATTCTCTACATCTATTATGTCGTTTATGATATAATTAAAAGAGGAAGCACAACAAAGTAAAATAAAACCTAAAATGAGAGGAAAATAAAGGTTATGATAGAATATTTTTCTGCTGAAAAAGACCGCTACAAAAATTAAAAAATTCTTGTAATACTGTCTTATCCGTAAGAGTTGAAGAACACTTCTAATTTTGCTCGTCATTATAAGATTTTAAACTGATGCATATCAATTAAACTTTGTTGAGGTAAAAAATCTTATCTGGTTTAAACTTTTTCAAAAAAATATAACCGAGTTTACTAAACAAACTCGTTTCCGCCTTTCTTTGAATATATGCGGTATCAGTTTCGAAAGATAAACCTTCTAATGATTTGTAAGGAATTTTAACATCCTTACCGAATATGTTTTTTACATTCACGTAGCTAAACAAGTTAGTCTGTGGTTCGTCTTGAGAGTTTTTTGCGCTCTTGGGATAAAATTTAAAATCTTTTAAATACCCAATTTCGAAGTTATTCACGGGTTTTTTAAGATAAAAATATGTTCTAGTTTGATTTTCCACTAGCCAATTTAAAATTCTTTGTTCTGATTCTCGATATATATCTGATTTTTTTATCGTTATAGATATAACCTTAGGTTTAATTATCAAATCTTTAAGTGCGTAGCTTACTTTGATTTTTTCTCCATTTTGAGGTATTTCATCAAAAATTAATTCTGATTCTTTGAAAACTTCTGAAATTTTTACATTTGAACATTTAATTATTAGCGTTTTTCCTTTATTATTAAAGAAAATATCTTTACCGCTGAATGATTCAATTAAGCTTATAGGATTAGGTAATTTTGTTTCTTTTAGCGGTTTGAGAATTTCATGCCCATCATTATCTACGAAATAAAAATCGAGTTTTTTTTTATTGGGATTTATTTCAACATTTACGAGTTTTAAGATGCCTTCCTTCTTTATATAATAGTGGTCCTTCAGAGAAATTTCAGATTTCGTATATTTTGAGGAAACTAGATTATAAATCTTATTATTATTTAGATTTTTTACAATATATTCATCAGTATCGCAAACATCATCCTTAAATTGAATATTCTTCAGTTTACCTAAAAAGCGTTCATTTGTGATTTTATTTTTAAAAATGAAATCTTTTTCAATTTCTAATTTGTAGAGTTCTCTTCTTTTTAAATCGTGCATTAATGTTGCAATATTTTGAATTTCGAAGTGCTCTCTAAACTTATCACTAGCAATTTCTTTAAATTTTCCTCTAGCGTGTTCAAAAAGATTTCCATAATATCTCTGTTTAGACCTTTTTAAACATATAAAGGGAAGTAACATTTCTTTTGTCGGTGTTAATTTATTATCAAGAATAGCAACAATTCTGTGGTATGTGGGGGGATGAGAGTTAACTAAATTACTTATAAGTGAAATTCTTTTTGGTTTGACTATTGATTTATTGAGGTAATCGGCGGTATTTAAGAAATTTAACATTTCGTTGTCATTATTTATCTTTTCATCACATAATAGCATAGTATTCAAACCAATTTCGCGCCCTGTCGCATAGAAACTTTCTAAATTATAAAGTGCCTTCACCAGCTCATTAGCATAACCTGTGTTTTTTGCTTTAGCATCAGCCTTTCCTTCTAGTATTCTAACAAACATAAACAGAATTACGTAAATGAGGAGGTTTATTAATATAAATAAGACGAAAGGAAGTTTGGGATTTCCAAAAGTATAATCGTAGTATGTAGCAGGAAAACCAAGTAGCAATCTAAATAATAGATCCCCAGTCGTGATAAAAGTTAAGATCAATGTATGTCTTCCTTTTGTATGAGCTAACTCGTGAGCAACAATACCCTTTAATTCGTCGATAGGAATCTCGTTCAAATCTTCAACTATTAACGCTATTCTTTTGTCCAAAAAGGAACCATAGGCCATAGCATTTAATATGGGATATTTACCAATTCCTACTTTCACTTTAGTTTTTATTCCAATATCCAATTTTATTTCTTCAATTAACTCTAAAATTTTTTCATCATGAACTGGTTTAATTCCAAGTAAAAAATCTAAAACACGTCCTGAAATAAAGTAAATTACCCAATTTATCATGATTAGAATAGTATAAACGTTAAAAATAAGCTCCCAGGGGGAAAAAGTGTTAAATAGCAAGGACTTGTTTGAAACGAAGTTAAGAGGGGTATATTGGTTAATAAAAACAATAGCCAACCATGCGAGTATATAAAGAAATAGTGTTAAATATTGTGGAGACATGAACCTCCAAATAACAATATATTTTCGACCAAATAAAATAAATCCTAATCCTAAAATTATCCAAAATGAAAAGGAAAAAGCTGTGTTTACTACAATTGGGTTATTAATAATACTCGATATAATACCCGAGATAAAAATTACGTTATAAGTTACCAAAGAAATTATTAAAATCTTATTCAAAACCGGATAATCCTTCAATTCTGCTATACCAAACCATAGGTATATTGAAAATGCTCCCATAATTGAAGTGAAGACATCTTTTGAAATAAAAAAAATAAGAAAAAAAAAGAAAAGAAGAGCAACAAAATCGCTCAATTCGCTTCTTTTACCATTTTTAGCAAATTTATAAAATTCCTCAATCGATAGCAAGTAAAAAATGAAAAGAGCATAAAAAGTCCAATCACCTAATAATGCAATCCAATTGTCTAGAAGAGAAAATGAAATTAGCGAAAAAGAAATGGTAGTTAATAGAAAGAAAATAAACATACCAAAACGAGTGATTTTTTTCATCCTTAAATCCTTTATTTTAATAATTTTTTATATTTTTCAACCAATCTTATTAATAATAAAAATTCAGGTATCATTTGGGCAAATAATCTAGTTAAACCTCTTTATTTCAGTCAAAGTTATTTCTTCATTTTATTTATTTCAGACCAAAAATATTTAATAGTGATATAATACCATAGCAAAAGTCCAGGTATTACTATAATTAAGGATATTAGAATATTAGTAGGTATTATTAAACCAAAAATATCAATATCTATAAAATCTATGGGGACGATAAATAAATCAATAGCGACAAGATATAAATACCCTATTACGATTAAAATTACCATGAGAACTACGGTCCCTCTTATTCTAGGATACCTATACAATAAAAATACGGTAATTAACCCAAAAACCCCCGAAATTATTGTGATTGCAATAAAATCTATTGTTGAATACATCAGTAGCGTTGTTAAAATAGCAAAAAAACCGCATATTATCGAAATTATGTAAAAGTTTTTTACCAAATCTGGTTCTTTCATTGGTCCTTTAGCTAATATTAACCGAGGTAATGTCAAAGCAGCGCCTTTTAGATCTGAAGCCTTTATAAAATCGTTTTCTAATAGTAAAATGTCGCGTCTATTGTCTAAAATTTCACTACTTTCGAAAAACCCCTTTACAGAATAAATAACATAAAAGCTATTAAATATATGAATAAGCAATGCACAAAAAACTGCTGCTTCAAGAGAACCAATCAGTGCGATAGATGCAAAAATTGCTCCAATACTTAGTGTTCCAACATCTCCTGGAAAAATTTTAGCTGGAAACTTGTTATATAAGAAAAAGGGTATTAGTATTGCTAAGGATATAACTGTAAATAACAAACCTTCTGCGGAGTCCCATATAATAGCGCAAATCATCAAGGAAAATAAAGCAATAATCGATGTGCCTGAGCCTTCACCGTTGTATCCTTCTAACATATTGACGGTATTAGCAAAAACAGCAACGATCAAAGGAGCGAGAATTGGATATATAAGATTTAGCCTTAATTTTCCCAAAAAGGGGATTGTAGGAGATTCGATTTGTATAAACCCTACAGAGTTTGCTAGAAATATCACTAATCCTGTAAAAATTGTTAACAACAGCTTGTATCTTGATCTTAATTTGATTCTGTCATCTAAATAGCCAATTAAACCAGAAATTACTACTGTTAACACAAATATCAAGATTTCATTAAAGAAATCGGGGAAAAATATAGTCAATAATATCGCAGTAAATGATATACCAATGATAATAGAAATCCCACCAGATTCCGGGATTTCAGTTTTTAATGTCTTATGTATATCTATCCCCGTGTATCCTTTCCGTTTCATGATTCTTATAATATATGGGATAATTACTAATGTTATAATAAATCCTACAATGAAGGATATGACTAAGTAAATTGTTTCTAAAACACCCCAATTCATAGAGGATAGCCGAATCATATTAAATCATATAGTTTTGGATTAATTTATTGTTCCACTAATCAAATAAATCTTTTTAAATAAAAGACATAAGTAGCCCGGCACGGAATTTCGATTATCGAGATGACTCGATAATTTTCGAACCGTGGTCACGGGGTTCAAGGCCCCAGATGCTTGGCCACTACACCACCGGGCTTTAACATTTATTTTTTATAGATTAAATGGTTTTAAATTTTGTTTAAAAAATGTGTTATCTAATAAATCTTTATTGGTTTTCAGAAATAGAACATCTGCTTCTTCGTCTCTATATTCATCCGGTAACATCTGCGGAATAGTTTCGATGATTGGGAACCATCTCTTACACTTAGAACAGAACAACAAACCCGTTTCAATTTCAATTTCAGTTTTGAATTTGTTTAAAAAATATAATTCTGGTAAAATAGTATCAATATGTTCATTCATCAAATTGTTTGAAAAGGCTTTTATTTTTTGTTTTATATCATTTTGTATGATGTGAATACATCGCTTACTTAGCTCAAATGAAGATTTATCGCTCATATTATCTACTTCTTTAATACTAGAAATTATTGCATTTATATAAATACCAAGTTTACTTTTTTTAATCACGATCTCGTCTTTCAGGAGTAAATCCTCATTTTTTTGCTCAATTTCAATAATTTTTTCCTTTTTAATGCTAATTAAGTCTTTGTTATTATACGCGTCTAATATTTCTTTAAAAACTTTTTCGTCTGTTTCAAAAGAAAAGATTATCAATTCTAGCGGAAAAAATTTATCAATCGGACAAGCTAAAATGTCACACAACCACGGTTTCATTAATTCACCGAAATTTTTATCATTTACAATAGATAACTTCTTAGTTGTTGAATATACTTGTCGATCGTTCTATCTAATTTTTTTCGTCTATTGAAGAAATCATCTGATAATTTTTGGTAAGCGGCTTTAGAAGGTAATTTTCCTCTTTTATATCGCGTCTCCAAGAGATTTAAGCTATCCGAAATACTAATTCTTTCGGCATCTAACACATCAAGTCTTTTTACAATATTATTGAATGTTTCATTCGTCTCCATCAATATTTTCTTAAAAGGGCGGATTTCTTCTTTAATCTGGTCAATTTTTGTCGTGTTTTTGTTTAATAAATTCTTATAAGTCTTTTTTGCTAACTTCTTGCGTTTTGTCTCACTTTCTGCTTTTCTAATTTCCAGCACTAATGCATTTCTTTCTTCGTACAATGAACAAAATTCTCTAATTTCACTTGTAGGGATGAATTCTTTTTTGAAGATCAATACTTGTTCCTCTCTTTTTAGAGTTTTAATTGCAAGAACGAAAATCGACAACATTAAGGCAATGATCATAAAGAACGCAACAGGTCTAAGAAGTATTTCAAATAAATCAACGGTAAAAGTAAGTAGCACATCTTTCTTTACTAGTGGACTTACATTTTCTGTGCTGTATACTAAAACTAAGGAATTTCCCGAGTTATGCAAAGCTTCTGGTAATGAAGACATATAGTCAACATTACCACAACCTTCGATAATTACATTGATAGTTTGTTCGTATATTAAATATTCATATTTTGTCGTAAGTAAGTTTATTGAAATGGATTGTTGGAGCCAATTGTAGGACATATAGTTTTCAGGGGGTAGATAATATTCAAGAAAAAACTTAAATTTTGATGTTGGCGTAAGCGGAACTCTATTCTGGTATAATAAAATAGAAACCGTTTTTGTCGAAACATCATCAATAGAGTCTATGAGGGATACTCCTAAAATCTCTCCCAGATCGTCATAAACTTTTACATTCATCGCATCAATTGGAATTTTCATTGATAAGAGAACGACCATACTAATTCCAACATTTTTAATCGTAATTTCTTCAACATTTTTAATAATACCCCATGGAGAGATGTAAATATCCTTGTCTATCTTTTCTATTTCTAACTTTGATATAAATGTATTTTTTACAGAAATAGTTATTTCGATATTCTCATCTAAATTTAGTAAAAAGGGCTCTAGATAGTTAATTTTATCGTCATATTCTAAATCGTATAACACATTTCTTCCGCCATCTGGAGTTCCCATTCCCCCAATTTGTGTATGAAAGTCTAACGTTGATCCTTCGGGTAACAGATAATTTGATCGAATGGTTCCTTCGCTCTTATAAGGTAAAAGGGGAAACAATGGTCCTTTAAAAATTTGAGTAACCTCATCGCCAATAAATGATAGCTCGTAAGATATTAAATTTGTATATGAATGCAGAACAGTAATACTAATTTCTTGTGATGGTAATAAAGGCGTATCAAAATAAATAGTTATCATTTCGTAAATACCCATTATCTCATGGGATCTTTCGATTAATAGTGTGTTCTGTGTTTCACCAAAAGCGTTAAAATAAATTAAATTATTTGAATCTTCAACTTTTAATCCAAATAAAATTGAATTAATCGGATTGTTATTATTATTTAAGATTGTTAGCCTATCTTTGATATTTACTAAACCATAAGAACTTATATTAGTGGCTCTTATTATTTCTACCACTAAAAGGTTATCTGCTCCTTCTAAAGTGCTTGATAGTTGAGGGTTTTCAACTGAGTAATGATTTTGATAATTGTATGAGAAATCATCTTGAATAGCTGAAAATATGATTATAACAGATAAAAATCCAATAAATATAATGAAAAAACTTTTTCTTCTCATAATTTAATTCCTTTGTAAACTCGAATTTACTAACAATAATTAATACCATTAATAAAAATTTATTATATTTATTTATATGATTCGAGATAAAACTTATTATTTGTGTTGTTTTAAATTTATTTAATAATAAAAATAATTGAGAAAATTATAAATGTCGTCTCAACGCAGCCAATCAAAACGTAAAAAAAGGAGAAGCGGAAACGCACCAATGCCATTAGGAGGTGCTGGTTTGATGAGGTTCTTCGAGGATAGTTCAATTGGAATTAAAGTTAGCCCGATAACAACTGTTATTTTTGCCGGTGCTTTAATATTAATAGTAATTTTTGCTTGGCTAGGTATTTTTAATTGGTTGTTTACCCCCTCGTAACTTTATTTATAACATTTTTTATGAAGATGATTACATTTAAACATGCGTATGTCGGAATTTCAGGCGTTACTCAAAAAGCTCTACCTTCAGAAGGACCTAAATCGAGGGCTTAAAAGCACATACATCTGGCTTATAGAAGAAATTGGTGAGCTTGCTACTTTAGTAAACGCCCATGAATTAGATAAAAAAAAGATTTCTGGAGAGTTAGCAGATATAATAGCTTGGACAATTTCTATCGCAAATATCTTAAATATTGATATAGAAAAAGCTATAGTTAGTAAATATCCTAATAAGTGTAAAAAGTGTAATTCCTCTCCTTGTAATTGTGTAAAATGATTAAATTAATATTTTTTAATCAGTTTAAGTCTTCTTCTTTAATCAAGCGTTCAGAACAATCTATATGTCGTATCCAGTAAAGATTTTTTGGTAATATATTATACTTTGGACCATCTGGAATTTTTTCACTAAAAGCAAGCTTAATTAATATGTATGGCATATTAGCTAAAGGTACATTAAATTTTTGTGCTGCAAAAGAGAAAAAGTAGCTAGTTGTAAAGAACCTACCAGCATTTATTTCAGTTGGACAAATCGTTCCCGATTTATCTCCTTTCATATCAACACAAAATACGCCCGTTGCGTTTGTATCAATGGCTAAAACAGCTTGAGTAGCTAATTCATTAACTTTATCATTATGAATTGTTTTTGCAACAATCGGAGTCCCAGTAACACCAGATGGAGCTAAATAAGGATAAATATATTCAATTCTTTCCCTTGCTTGAGAAGTTATTAATTCTCCCTCTTTAAAAATACTTTGAAATGCAATATTTCTACCGGGTAGAAATTCTTGAGCAATAAAATCCCAATTTTTGCCTCTAGAACGCCAATATTTTATCCAATTTACGCCTGTCTCAATATTTTCAATAAGCGTACTTCCTGTACCTCCAGCACCTTTTTTAGCGCGAATCCAGATTTTCTCTCCAAGTAGATCAAAGGCCTTTTGAATATCGTTCTGTAAATATGCATATCGAATTTCAATCGCTTTTACAGATGGAAACATTTTGTTTTTCCAAATGTTAGCGCTTAGAAATTTGTCTTGACATATTTTAATTGTTTCTTTTTTTGGTAAATAAGTAAGGGCATTAAGTTCTTCTCGATTTTCTGAAATAACTGATACTTCAATGTCAGGTTGCGGATGTACAAAATCAATTTGATGTTTATTTATTATTTCATTTAGTTTGAGAATATATTGATCCGAAGTTGCTTTTGGAACAATAAACATCTTCTTTGTCCATGGTTTAGCAAATTCTATATGATATGCATTAATGTCTGTTCCATATAATTCCATATCACCATTAACAGAATCCAACGACCTTAAATAATTTACTCCAGCTGGACCTCCTGCTCCTGTAACTAGTATTTTTTTCATATAAATCAGTATCGATAGCTGATGAAATTATAATAATAAAAAGTGTAAGAAACCTTTTAATATTATAATAATAAAAAGTGTAAGAAACCTTTTAATATAATGAATATTAATTTATGACAAATATTTGACTTATAGGTAATAATGAGTCAAATTCCCTCTGAATTTTTTATACTATTAATTTGAATCCAGAAGTATTTGATTGTTATATAATACCAAACTGCTAGGCTTGGGATAATCAAAATAAATGAAAATACAATATTATAAGGAATCTCAATTTGAAATATTGTAAATGATCCGGGAAAAAATTGCATTACAATTAAATCAATAAAGATTAAAATTAGACTGATAACTATTAAGAGAAGAATCATTAACATTACTATACCTCTTACTCTGGGAAACTGGTAAAGTAAAAAAATGACGGGTATTGAAAAAATAACGATCAGAAGGAGAATGTAAATAGTATCCAAATTTCCTAAAGTCCAATGTGTTAATGTAATAGCAATAATAGAAAAGAATCCACATATAATTGATATAACATAAAAGTGTTTTACTAATTCCGGTTCTGTTAAAGGTCCTTTTGCTAAAATTAATCTTGGTAAAGTTAATGCTGAATCCTTCTGATTAGACGCTTTTATCCTATCATTCTCCAGCACTATGATATCATTTTGTTTTTGTTGAATTTCACTACTTTCAATAAAACCCTTCACTGAACGTAGAACATAGAAACTATTAATAATATGCATTAAAAGTACGCAAAAAACTGCAACTTCTAATGAGCCTAATAAAGCAATACAAGCAAAAACAGCCCCTAAACTCAATGTACCTATATCACCAGGGAAAATTTTTGAAGGATATTTATTGTATAAAAAGAATGGAATTAATACTGCCATTGCAGTTGTGGTAATTAGTAGAGCTTCTGCTGAATTCCATATTAAAGCACATATTAAAAGAAAGCCTAGAGCGATCAGTGAAGTTCCTGAGCCCTCTCCGTTATATCCCTCCAGCATATTGGAAGTGTTTGCAAAAACAGCAACTATTAAAGGGATTACGAGCGGATAAATCATCGTTAATCTTGTGACTCCTAAAAAAGGAATTGTAGGGGAAAGAATAGTTATAAAACCGAAATAATTTGCTAAAAAGAGAGCACTTCCTGTAAAAATAGTCAAGATTATTTTATATAAAGACCTTAGTTTTACACGATCATCAATAAGTCCAATTAATCCAGATATTACTACTGTTAAAAAATAGACAAAAATTTCTTTCAATAGTACTGGAAAAAACACCATTAGTAAAAATGAAGTTCCTGATATTCCGATTACAATACTTAATCCTCCAGATTCTGCAACTTCAGGTCTAGCATTTTTATGAATATCATATCCAATATGTCCTTTCTTTTTCATTAATCTAATAATATAAGGAATGATTAGGAGCGTTATAGCAAATCCAACGACACAAATAAAAGTTAGATATATGACTTCGGTAATACCCCAATTCAATTCATTTATAGATATCATAATTAAGGTGCTTTTTTTTATTATAAGTTAAAATAACTTCAGTTGAAAACTATTTATGAAAAATTTTAAATTAATAAATAAAATTCCTAACATCTTATAAAAAGTACAATAATATTTTATACAATATTTTTATAAAAAATCGTACAATGTATGTTAGCTTAAAATATTTCAATGGTGAAAAATGATAGAACGCTTGATGTTGGAAGATATTTAATCAAGGATTTGCCTAAAAAATAAACAGATAACTATTTTTAACATTATTTGAAAGGTAAATGGAAGAATTTAAAGGTTTTTAATTATAAGTAAAAAGTATAATCTTAATCTAAATAATGATGAAAAAATTACAATGGAAATAGAAGGTAATATAATATTTATAACTGGTGGAGCAGGTTTTATAGGATCACATATCGTTGATCGGCTTATAGAAGAAAATGCTAAAAAAATTATTGTATATGATAATTTTTCAACAGGTAAGAAGGAATATATTAATAAAAACGGAGTGGATATTATTGAAGGGGATATTCTAGATTATAACAAATTAGAACATACGATGAGGAATGTGGATATTGTATCTCATCACGCTGCGGAGTTAGAAGTTTTTACTGGAATTGAAAATTCTATTTATGATTTAAGAATTAATATTGAGGGTACCTTAAATGTATTAAATGCTGCTATTAAAAATCAGGTAAAAAAACTTATATATGCCTCATCAGGGGGGATTTATGGGCAGGCAAGTTATCTCCCCGAAGATGAAAATCATCCTCTCATGCCTCATTGGCCTTATGGGGTAAGTAAATTATCGGGAGAGAAATATTGTTTACAATATTATTTATTTTATGGTCTTCCAACGGTATCTCTACGATATGGCATTGTTTATGGCCCAAGAGAGTGGTACGGAAGAGTTTTAACCTTATTTATAAAAAGAGTTTTAGAGGGAAAAGCTCCAATTATCTTTGGAGATGGAAATCAAAGAAGAGATTATGTATATATCGACGATGTTGTTGAAGGTAATATATTAGCTATAAAAAATGATAAAGCAGATGGAAAAGTTTTTAATTTGGGAGGAAACAATTCATATTCAGTAAAACAAGTAGCAGATATTGTTATTAATCTTATAAATCCAGATATAAAACCAATTTACGATGATCCAATACCAGGAGAATCAAGTAAGTTTCAACCAAACAGAAAAAGATTACCAGGGGAACTAATAGATTTTATTTTAGACAGTTCTTTTATAAAAAATCTTTTAAATTACATTCCAAAAACCGATTTTAAATTTGGTGTAGGGAAAGAAATTGAGTGGGTAAAGAAAAATCTTGATATCTGGAATTCTTTACCCCGAGTATAACTAATTAAAGGAGATGAGTGAAAATAAAAATATGGTTAGACTTTTGTGAACCAAAAAGTGTCACTATGTTAAGACCACTCTATGAAAAACTCTCAGTAAATCACGAAGTTTTTATTACTGCTAGAAATTTTGATTCTACTTTTTATCTACTTGATCAATGGGGGATAGATTACATTCCTGTTGGGAAATATGGTGGAGCATCTTTGATTGGAAAATTAAAAGCTTATTCAGATCGCCTTTCTGAATTAATTAATATTATTAATGAAAAAGCACCTGACTTTTTGTTTTGCATAACTTCTCCTGAAGCTTTAAGAATTTCATTTGGATTGCAAATTCCAAATATTATGTTTAATGATGAGCCAAGATCTTATGGACCTTGTACAACAACCTTTCCTTTTATTGATCAAATAATTGTTCCTAAATGTATTCCTATTGAGTGGTACTTAGAATATGGTCTTAAGAAGGAAAAAATTATAAGATTTAATGGAATTGACGAAGTTGGATGGCTATATAATTTTAAACCTAATATCGATGTAATCAGTACACTAAATTTAGAAGTTGATCACTATGTGGTGTGTAGAACTGAACCAACTAAAGCAGGATACCTTATAGATAGGATGAAACCTTATGAAACACAATTATCAAACATTATACCAAAATTAATTAAATCGAATTCAAATCTTAAATATCTAATTATAACTAGAAATAAAGAACAGTTTAGTTATTTAAATAAAATTTTTTCATCGCAAATAAAAGATGATATTATTAGGATTTACAGAGGATTAGATCAGTTAGCTCATATTATGTACTTTTCGAAATTAGTAATAACTGGTGGCGGAACAATGGTAAGAGAATCAGCGTTATTAGGTGTTCCCTCTATTGAATTTTTCCCCCTTGAAACATATCCCCAAGAACAATTCCTTATTGATAAGGGATTCCCACTTTACCATGTTCATAATGCTGAAGATTGTATTCACCAAGCAGTTGAGTATATTGGTGGAAATTTCAAAATAGATACATTTGAAAGAATTAAAAAATTGGAAAATCCAATTGAGATAGGATACAACAAATTTACAAAAAACACTAAAAATTAAATAGTGATGTTTTTAAGAAATTTTTGATAAATAATTTCTATTTTCTCTCCTACTACCGTATAAGAATATCGCTTTATAAATTTTTGAGCTTTTTGAACTAATTTTAATCTTAAATTATAATCTTCAAGTAATCTAAGAATTTCTTTAGCTAAGAGTTTAGGTCTTTTTGGTGGAACGAAAATTGCATTATCTTTTAACACTTCTTTATAAGCCAACATAGATGAACAAATTACAGGTGTTCCACACGCTAATGATTCAATAGGAGTTAAACCGAAACCTTCAGAAGCATAGGAATATGTAATAAAAATATCTCCCATTGAATAATAATAGGGTATATCCTCTTCAGAAATAAAGCCTACAAAATGTATATCACCATATTTTTCTTTCCATTTCGAATAAGATTTTTCCATACTAAAATCAGGTTTTCCCCCTATTACCAAATTTACATCAGGTATCCTGCTTTTAACGATTTTATAGGCTTCGATAATATGATCTAAACCCTTATAATGAGCAATCCTTCCAATATATAACAGGATAGGGCCTTTAATGTTAAGTTTTTGTTTTAATTTTTGAGCTTCAGAGGGATACGGTTTAAATTTCTCTTCTATAGCATTGTAATGATTAATTATTTTAATAGGATTACTTTTTGGGATAAAATATCCAATTTCTTTTTTAATAAAGTTGGTAACAGTCGTTATTAGAGTAGCCTTTTTTATAACGTATTTAATTAATAGTTTTTCAAATGGTATTTTGGTAAATCTTGTTTCGAAGGGGCCTAAATCGTGAATCGTGGTTATAAATCTTTTTTTATTAGATAAAATTATTGGTAGAGCCCCTTTAGGTCCATTTCCATGAATTATATCAAATTGATGAGTTCTTAAATATTTCATAACGCCGATAACGAATTGAGGATACCAAAAAAAACGCTTTCTAATAAAATTTAGTTGAATAATGTCGGGATCGTTTAGGTTATTAGTCCATTTTCCAGTAAGTAACGTAACTTTATAACCTTGTCTTTTTAAATAGTCATATATACCTTTTATTGTCTTAGAAGCACCATCTTGAAAGTCTGGTGGAATTGCTATAGATATTAGACAAATTTTTAATTTTTTCATTCCTATTGTTTAAAGATTTAATTTAGATTTAAAAATTTTTATACATAATAGAAAATTAAGATGTATATAAAAATAGGTTTTAAGGAATTAGTATAATGTTGGAAGAATTTTTGAATAATTTAATGATTGATAAGATTCAGGAATATGGGAAAAAAAAGAAATTTCAAAAAGTTATCGATATTGGGGGAAAAGATGGAAAATATAGTTCAAGAATTTCTGAAAATCTTACTATCGTAGATTTAAACCCAGTTATTATAAAACCTACTATAAATTATGTTAAGATGGACATAATGGAGTTTGAAACAAAAGAAAAGTTTGACTTAGTCATAAGCTCTGCTTTTATAGAACATTTTTCTAAAGAAGAGGGTGTAAGTATTTTAAAAAAAGTTAATTATCTTTTAAAAGATGACGGATTTGCATTTTTAACTTGTCCAAATGCATGGAGTATAAATCGATTGCTAGGAGAAATCATGGGAATTTGTAAATCATTAGAATTATCAGAAGGAGATAAAATGGTGGGTCATAAATTTATGTATAATCTTCCTAGATTAGAAGAAATTGTTAAAGAGAATTTGATTTTTGTTGAATCGGGTTCTTATTTTCTCAAACCTCTTCCTGCTTCTGATATGAATAAAATATTTGATATTAATGCATTTAGAAGCTTTGCCTTTATAAATTCTAACTCTTATCCACAATTAAAAGATTATCTCGCTGAGATTTATATCATTGGGAAAAAGAGGGTAGAATAAACCGTTGGAGTTAACTTTATTACCACTTATAAAGATTTTAAATAAATTTATATGAAATTATTATTAAGTTAGCTGTTTAAATCCATCTTCAGTTATCAATATCGTTTCTTCGCTCTGAGCCACAAACTCCCCCTTCTTTTCTGCTAGAACATAATGAACTTGAATTTTTCCCTGTTGAATTAATTCTTGGAGTCCAAAAACAACACCCATTCTAAAATCTTTAGCTAACCATCTTTCTGCAAAAGGAAGGGTTTTGTAATTTTTATTGATATGTCCTAGAATTTGCTTAGATGTTTTTCTCCTCAACGGAACTCTTCCTGCGTAAGGGTTTAATTCATAGATATAGGAAGCATTTGTATTATGGACGCTTCCTTCTCCTGTTGAAGCAAAAATTTCTATGGCAAAAACTTCCCCTTCTTCCATAACATCCCCACCTTGGTTACCCAATTCAGGCAATTGTTTTTTACCGTGCACAATCCATCTTTCAATTTGATGTCCGCCTAATTCTTTTATTGGGTTAAATTTAAATCCTTTAACGATACCTTCTATTTTTTTTCCTAATTCCCTAGTGTTGACTTTGGGTTTAACTAACATTTTTGCTGCTTCAAGCGCTACTTCAGTTGCTTGAATTATATTTTCAAGGGATTTTTCATCATTAAAACTTACTGTAAAGGCAGTGTCAACAATGTAACCTTCGACATGAACTCCTAAATCAATTTTCACAATATCTCCTTCATTAATAGTAAGTTCATCGTCTTTAATTGGAGAAGTATAATGAGCTGCCGTATTATTTATACTCACATTGATGGGAAAAGCCCATCCTCCACCTAACTCGATGATTTTTGCTTCAGCACTTTTAATAAGATTAAATACATTTGTTCCAACCTTAACTTGTGGCTTAATGAATTTTTTTATTTCTTGAGCGATTTTACCAGCTTTATTAAGAGATTCTAACTTAATTTTTTTTTCTTTGGCTTCAGTTTCTGCGTCTTCCTTATTACTTCCTTGATCAGATTGATTTTTCATTTTGTTTATTTCATTCATTGATATATATTAATATTAAAATTGATAAAAATATTTTTTAATTTAGTACACATACATTATAAAATAGAAAAAATAAGGTAAACATTAATAATTAAATAAAGTTAATTTTAATAGATCATCTAAGTAATTAATTAATCACTCATTACGATGATTTACATTTGAGTGAAAATTTTTGTAAGATACTAAAACTCTCGTTAAAAAGTTAGGAGGGATATATGGTTGTCTGAGAATATTAGCGAGCTCACGGATCTACTAAGAAAATTATCCGCAGTAAATAGTGATATAGAGGGTTCCGCTATAGTTAGTGTTCAAGGACTTCCAATTTGCTCCGTTTTAAGTCGTAATGTGAATGATGGCATAGTTTCTGCGATGTCAGCAGCCATACAGAGCGTTTCAGAGCGTGCAGTTGAGGAACTTGATAGAGGCGAGTTAAAAAGAATCCTTATTGAAGGACTAAATGGAATTATTGTTCTCTCTAAAGCTGGTGAAAATGCAATATTATGCACGCTTTGTAGCGCTAATTCTAGTTTAGGTATGGTTTTCCTAAATATCCAGAGCGTTTCCAATAGGATTGCTACACTTTTAGATTAGGAAACACAATTATTTTTATTTTCAGTTTTAGAAAATTAAAAATTTAAGAAAAAAAAGAAAATACATTAGGTATTGTTTAAATTTAATCCTATTTAGTCTTTAAATCCCTTGAAGGATGTTTATCGA
>SOKP01000158.1 GCA_004375715.1 Promethearchaeota archaeon
TACTTTTCTTCTCATTTTCATTTGCCTTCTTTTTTTCTCTCAAATTTCATTATCAATTTAATTATTGATAATGGTTGAATCACTTTTGGTGAATATTGAATATAAAGGTTACACTGAAACTTACCGGTAAATTCTTATTTTTACTGGTAGAAATTTGGATGCGGCTAATAAAAATTGTTCAAATTGGATAAAAATATCACAGAAAGAGGTAATTTTTTATATCTACAATATCATTAGAGTTGATTTCTAAAATTTTTAAAAATGGGAAAAAGCAGATTTAATTATCTTAGCATTTCTTTACTTAAAACGTTAAAAGCGTGGCCAAGCCCTTGCCCTGTTTTCGCAGATGTGATATAGAAACCAAGGAAATTATGCTTCTTTACAAGATTTTGAATCTTTGTCTTATCTAGACTCTTTTCGTTAACCAAGTCAACTTTGTTGGCAAAAACCACAGCAGGAATCTCTCCGCAATATTTTTTGACATCTTTATACCACGATGCTATGTGGTCAAAACTGCGTTCCCCCAAATGATTTTCTTCTAGGCTATATACAATAATCGCTGCTTTACTTGCTCTGTAAAAAGAAGGGCGTAGGAAATGAAAATCGTCTTGCCCTGCGATGTCCCAGAACATTAATTCAATTCTATAACCATCAATTTCCGTTTTATAATGAGTGAGTTGTGCTCCTATAGTTTTAATATAATCAGTTTTAAATTTCCCTTGAGTGAATTTTTGAATTAAGGAAGTTTTCCCAACACCACCGTCTCCTACAACGGTAACCTTTATCTTAAGTTTTTTCTTTACAGATTCTTCTTCCAAACTGTAAGTCACATATTTAAACTTTATTTATGTCCTAGTATATATTTAGAAGTTTCTTTATATAAAACTTTAGAATTGGATGCCTTCAATCTCTGTTAAAAAAATATCTGCTATGACTAACCACTTTTTTTTTATTTCATGATCACTAATACTCTTGTTTGTAAACTCTTTTCCCTTCTTTAGATATTCAATTGCTAAATCGTAATTCCCAAGTTCTCTAAAGCAGATACCCAGTTTAATGTAAGTCTGGTAAATAAACCATCCACTACCTCTCAGTTTAATTGCTTTTTGAAATTGTTCAACTGCTTTTTCATATTCCTCATAATTCATTAAAATCTCTCCGTATGAGTCGTAATATCCCCCATTATCTTGCTCGGACTTGATTAGCGCCTCTATGGTGTTTAACGCTTCTTCTTTTTTGTTTAAATATTGATACCAATAAGCAATAAAACTTAGTAACTCTTTATCTTCAGGATTTTTTTCGAGTAATTCCCTAACAATTTTGAACCCAGCATCTAGATTTCCTAGCAATTTATAAACAGACGCTTTTTTCATTTTAAGATCCTTTTCAATTTTTGGGAATTTTCCAAGCATATCGTCGAGTAAATCTAATAATTGAGGATATTCGTTGAAGTACATAAGGATAGTAGTCTTGGAGCGATATAAATCAACTTTATTTGGCACAATACTGATTCCTTTATCTATCAATTCAATAGCTTCTTCAAATTTGTTTAATTCAAGTACTACCCGGCTTTTTAGCATAAATAGTAATGCAATATTAGGCTGAAAGGTCTCTAATGCGATTGCCTTATCGAGATCGTTTATCCCATAATCTTGCTTTGCTCTGTTGTCATCAAACTTGTAAATAAGGTTGTATGCAAGCGTTAATCCTTTAGTGGCATGAGAAAGAGCATACTTTGGATAAGATACTACAATTTTGTTGGCTAGATTTATTGCACGGTTGAAATCTCCAATAGCTAGGCTTGAAAAAACAGTAAGGAAATAAGCGAGAAGTAAGATTCGATCCTTGTTTTGTGGTAATTTTAACACACCCTTTAACAATGCCAGCGCATCTTCGTTCCTATTTAAATAACATAGAACGATCGCTTTAACGATTGTTAAAACCCTATCATTTTTATTTGTTTTTATAGTATCTTCTATACTCTCTAAAGCCTTATTATATTCTTTGTTGCCTATTAGATGTTGGCATACCCTATTTTGGGTCTCTAATTTCTCTCTGTAATATGGTTTAAGTAATTCTAATAATACCGTATCCAACTGATAATTTATTTCGCTTTGACCAATGAATTGATATTCCAGATCCTTAGGACTTCTTGTTTGAAAAATATCTATCATATTTTGCCAAATTATCGCATCTAATTTATCGTAAGTTTCTTTCAATTCAACTTTTGCTTCAATTTTATAGGCGAGATAATTAATATAGCTAGGTAAGAATTTTCTTAACGATTCTCTTAGGGCGTTGTTAAAAAAATATCCACAAATTTCTTCTAAAACTGCTTTTTCGATAGTGAAGGCGTCGAAAGCGCTTGAAAATAACCTATTTAGATAAGTAAATTTAGTAATATGGTTCTCAGTAATAGTCCGCAACATTGATTCTACTTTCCCGTTTTCTTGAAAATAATAAGTAGAATCTGATGTTGGCTTCAATGTAAAAAATTTGATAGGATAAATGCGATTTTCTACAATTTCATCAATATAATACTCCAATTTTGATTGATTAATTTCATATATGTCCGCAAAATCTTTAAGAGAGACATAATTGGGGTATTGATCAGGATGGTTAATCGATATGAAAAGGATAATTTTCTCAAAATCCGTTTGGTTTGTTAGCATTGACTTAACTCTATCGTAATCGAGTTTTAAAATAGTTGTGAGATACATGAATTGGATGTTTTCGTCCTCCACATTATATTCATCAAAAAACTTTATTGTCGTTATAGTAATCTCGTCAATTCTTTTGCTTTCTTCGTTTAAAATGGATTGCCTATCTAAATCGTAGGTTTGCAGCATTTTAGAGTATTCAATTTTTCCAGAATTAGTTATTCTATACTCTTTGTTCTCTCTTACTATAAATTCTTTATTTAGTAAGAGATTTATTTTTTTTGATAAAGATGATTGATTAATAGCTAGGGGAGGTTCAAGAAAATGCGACCATCGGCAAAGGTTATTATTGTACACCATCCAAAGAATCCAATCCTCGTAGATTCTTTTTTTTGTAACAATTCCAGGTGGATAATTTAATTTTTTTTTCGCACCGTGAGTACTAGAGATCTCGTGAAATCTTTTACGCCCTTCGCTTGTTATTTTATACTGACCTCGAGCAAAATTATCAACAAAATCCTTACTTTTTAACAAATTTAAGTATTTAGAAAGCGTAGATGTAGTAAATTCAAGTGGTTTTTGTGTAAAACAAGACCATTGACAATCCTCATTATTAGCGAGCATCCAAAGAATAATGTGTTCAAAATCTTTCTTTCCAAATTTAATATTCTTATAAAACCCTTCGGGAGGATAATTAGTTGCAGCCATAATTTATCTCATTTTGCTCGAGCAAGTTGCATACCGTTATAATAATATGGTTTTGAAACTATTTAAATTATTCCTTACTTAGTATATTCTTCGAACTTCGTGCTAAGTTTCGCAATAAAAACTATTAAACGAACCTTATTCTACTTTAAAATAACACCTAAATCAAAAAGAAAAGTAGAAAAATTATGCAAGATGTAGAAAATGTCTATCAAGATGCGTATTTCAGAACAAAATGCATTAAAGGGTTATTCGTACACGATATTTCAAATTTATTCCAGATAATCAGTAATTCAATCGAGCTCTGTGAATCGCTGCTCAAGGAAGAAATAAAAATAAAGGATATCTCTGAGTATTTTCAAATGATTGCACAACAATTAAACCGAGGTAAGAAGTTAATTAGAAACGTGAGAAATCTTTCGGAATTAGAAGAATATGAAATGCCTTTATCTCCTGTGGAAGTATTCTCTGAGTTAAGAAATGCGATCAATTATACTTGTATTAGTTTTCCTAAAAAGGATATTGACATTAAGATTGTCTCTGACTACAGAAACCTTTACGCCATGGCAAATGAGCTATTGAGTGAAGTATTTGAAAACATACTTATAAATTCTATTAATTACAACAGAAATAAAGTTGTCCAGATAGAAGTAGTAAGTTCGGTGATTGATATTCACTATAAAAATTATGTAAAAATCGAGTTCAAAGACAATGGCATAGGTATCGATGACAGTAGAAAAGAGATAATCTTCCAAGAAACTCATATGAAGAGCAGGCATTCTAAAGGTATGGGAATCGGGCTATCATTAGTTGCTAAATTAATAGAATTATACGGTGGAAACATTTGGGTTGAAAATCGTATAAGAGGAGATTCTACGAAGGGTAGCAATTTCATAATCTTAATTCCGTTAGCAAAAAAAAAAAGAAGGTGATGTTTGATGACAAAAAATTATGAAAATATGAAAACAGGTAAATTGAAGAAGGATATAAAATGGTATACTTATGTAGATTCTTATCTTGACTCCAAATTAAAAGATTTCATGGAAGAATATAAGATAAACAACCAAGCGAAAATCATTAGAAATTGCGTGAACTATTGTATTGATTACCTAATTGCTATATTTCAAAAGAAGTCATATGGTGACCCTCAAAGTTACGATGAAATCGAACTTGATAATTTAATCAGGAAGGCAATTAAAGGATACGAAATTGGTAATAACTTTCACGAAGAATTAAAGCAAAAGCTTTCGCCCCTTAAAGTATCATTATTGATGCTAAATAATTCCATCGAGGATAAAGAAAAACTCCAAGAGGGTATTCTGAACGCAATAAGCGC
>SOKP01000320.1 GCA_004375715.1 Promethearchaeota archaeon
TTTACTATGCACAAGAATTTGAATCACAAAAAATACGAGGAAGTGTTAAAGACCTCTAGGATTTTATTCCCTAAGTTTTTACACAGCGTTTACAAAGAATATTACAGCGTGAATTACGCAATAACCTCAGAAGATATTAACAATTTTATTGCTAAATTAGGTATAGTGGAAGGGTTTCCGTTTACAGCGGATGATTTAAATCAATTCTTAACCTCTTGCGGAGATATAGAAGCAAACAACCAAGTAAAATTAGACGAAACCTGGAAATATACCTTCGAAATGTATACCACGATATTCGATGGCTTCAGACAATATGTTGAGGGAGATTTGGGAGGAGAGATGATCTAATGGCAAAGAGTCAAGAGTTAACGAACTTTGAGCAAGTAGTAGAAAAAATTATCTTCAAGGATGAGGAGTTAGAAGAGCTCAAAATTGCGATAAGAAACTTTACTGAAGGAAAAACTAGTGAAAAAGAGTTAAAGCACTTGTTACTTCAATGCCGAGGCCGCATGGTCGAAGAAATAACGGATTTTGGCTTTTTTTTTGCGGAAAAAAGAACCGAAAACCTAATACAAACTATAAGAAACAAAAAGCAATTTTCTCCATCGACTAAAATAGAATCTCAACTAAGAGAGGAAATAATAGAGAAAAACGAGCTTTTGGAGACGGTGGCAGAACGAGTAAATCAATTAGTATCCAAATTTAACAACGAAGATTC
Source organism: Promethearchaeota archaeon (assembly GCA_004375715.1). Classification (GTDB taxonomy): domain Archaea; phylum Asgardarchaeota; class Lokiarchaeia; order Sigyniarchaeales; family SOKP01; genus SOKP01. The sequence continues at coordinate 719 of SOKP01000320.1, forward strand.
GAGGAAGGATCAAAAACAAATCTCGAGTGACGAGATTAAAGAAGAAATAGAACAAAGTTTATATCAAATTGGCGCAAAAGAATGGATTGAAATGTGCTATTACGACGATTACAAGTTTTTCGTTAAGTTATACCCTAAGTTAGAAGCGCTCTACAAGGAAAGATTTGGCGAAAGCGAAAAAATCAGTAATAACACCAAAGACAGAAAAGAAATTATGGCCAATAAAATGCTGAAACTCGGATTTCCAAAAGAGATTGAAACATTAGTGGTTCAATACATCTCAATTCGAAATAACTTCCAGCACAGCATGAATGACATATCTCCGTCCCACCTAGAACTGACTCACGAGGCGTTCGTTAAACTTTTTGTATATTTAATATTAAACAGCTTAGAACCCAAATTTCTTTTGAACAATAGGGAAAGCTTATACTCTTATTTGACGGATTTTTTTTCTAATCGGCTCACAAGTAATCCCGTTTTTCGCAAAAAAATATTAGGACGACTAAAAACTGTTTTTTATTCTTAAAAAGTTGCTTTCTAAAACATAATATCTTTCTTTATTTAACCCATGTAAGAGAAATAAATGTTGCTAAAAATGCAACTACTGTAAACATTTCAATACAAGCTTTTACAGCACCTTCTATACCAAGAATTGCTCCAATATCTGGCCCATAACGTTTTTTTGAGGGTTTAGATCTAAGTTTACCTTTAAAAGTTCTCACTATTTCCCAAATTATTGGATTAACTCCAAAATTTTTCCTTTCTTCTTCTGTCATCCGACTTAACATTTTCTTATGAAAGAATGCATTTTTCAAGTTTTTGTAAAGGGGATTATTTCCGAGGAATAACTCCTTTAGATTATCTTTATTTGCGAAACTTTCAATTTGGTGTATCTTACAAGAGAAAAGGTTTAAAGTTTTTAAATTTATTAAACTATCTAGCCCATTAAGTGTTATAATTAGATTATTCTCGAGAAGCAATGTCTGTAAATTAATAAGAGTCTCAAGTCCCTTAATTTCAGAGATACGATTCTCATTGAGGTTTAATACTTGCAACTTCGTTAGATTTTTAAGACCTTCTATCTCGGAAATATTTTTTATCCGTTTAGCCGAGAGATCGAGATTTAAAACGGAATTTTTTATTATTGCCTTATATTCTCTCCCGCTATGGAATACTATATTTTTTTTAGCCCTACCCTCTTCCACTACTTCTTCTATGTCTTTATTCGACATTCGAGTGTAATTCTCTAATTTTTCAGTGTTTGAGATACCAGGTATAAATTTCAATTTATAATATATTGGGTTTCTTATGAGAGAGAGGTTAATTATGTGATCTTTTTTCAAAAAGCTTTTGACTTGGGAGATTTCATTAAACGTAAGATACAATTCTCGTAATTTTATAAGATTATCCATTCCTTTAATTTCCAAGATTTTATTATGCTCAAGGTGCAATTCTTCTAAATTGGTTAGAGTATCAAGTCCTTTGATTTCTGAAATAGAATTACGAGCAAGATTCAATAATTTTAAATTTTTAAGTGTTTCAAGCCCTTTAATTTCTGTAATTTCATTGGAATCAAGCTCTAATGTCATTAAATTTCTTAATGCCTCAAATCCTTCAATCCTAGAGAGTGAGTTATTACTAAGGTTCAATACTTGTAATTCTTTTAGACTTTCAAGGCCTTTTACCTCTGAAATCTTCTTGATCTTTTTCCGTGAAAGATTGAGCATTAAAAAACCTTGTTTATTTTTAACCCTATACTCTTTTCCGTTATATATTACTGACATTATTTTTCGACCTAATTATAAAACACTATAATTATTTTATCTTCAAATTAATATTTAAAAGCGTTCACATTTCTTACCGGTAAATGAGCCGTAATTGTCAGCAAATCCCGTAGTAGTTATTTAGCTGGATTAGAGACTAAAAAAAAGAAAAAAATTAGTTATTAGATATTAAGTTAGCTTCTTGGACTTCCATGTTAATGTAGTCGAACCCTTTCAGGTGAGGAGCTAAGTTCTTTGGCTTTATTTCGAGAATACCAGAAAAAATCACATCTACTGAAAGAAAATCGGCGGTTATTCTTACAAACGGTGCAAACGAGCGAGCGCCGATTTTACCAGCCATCATCTCTTCGAACGCCCCTGGTTCTCTGTCGTATTTTTCTCTGACTCCTGGCATGGTAAATACTTTCGGCAACAACGCTTGGTAAGTTGCGAGGTTTCTCTCTTTTTTGAGGTTAGACAATTCGAAGTAATCGAACTTTTCCGTTTCAAGACCGTAGCATCTCTCGTAATCTACGCTGTCTGGAGTAAACCACCAAGTAAACAAGAACGGTACGCCCCAGGATTCGATCATAGGGATACTCCGCTTTCGAGCTTCTCTGGCGATAAAGATTGAGGTAGCGGGATCGTCTAAGGTAAGTGCAATCACCTTCACGCCCTCAAGGACTTCATCAATGTTTTGCTGAGTAATTTTAAAAAACTTCCTGACGCTTATTTCGGGATCGATTTTCTGCAAAAAATCTTCTATGACATCGATTTTTCTCTTGCCAAGGTCGTCAGTGGTACAAATTTGCCGGTTTAAGTTTGACTCGTCGAACACATCAAAATCGCAAATGACTAAGTCTTGACAGCCTGCTCTGATTAAGTTTTCTGCTAATGGCCCTCCTAGACCGCCCACTCCAAGTACTGCGATGCGCGAAGTTCTGATTAGTTCTTGTTCTTCGAAAGTAATTGGTCCAATGTTCCTAATTACATGTTTCCAGTACGGTTGAGACCACGTGTCCATTTTTTGATTGACAAACATTAATAATCATCTGTTTTTTATTGAGATTTAATTATGTTATAGCATTCAATCCAAGAAGATATATAAAAAAAAAATGAGATTTCGTTTTGTCTTGATATACAATTGAAATTAACGAATTTTTAATAGAACTAAGAGATTTACTATATCATTAGGACGATTATTACTTATCATGGGGAAAAAACATATTCCAATTATAGTTGGAACTGCACAGTTTACTCAACATAAAGGTACGACTCAACCTCTTGATTCTCTCGGTTTAATGGTCAAAACTGGCCAAGATGCAATAAAAAATACAAATAACAAAAAGGTTATCGATTTTATTGATGCTATTTACATGGTAAACATCAGTTCCTGGTCATATGAAGACGCTCCGGGTGAGCTTAGTAAAAAACTCAATATCACACCTAAGGAAGAAATATATTTACCTGATGGGGGCCATAGTCCTCAGATGTTAGTTAATCGAGCTGCAAAAGCTATTGCTTCTGGAAAGCACCGTTGTGTTCTTATTACGGGTGGAGAGGCAGCTTATTCTATTAATAAATTATTCAAAGGGAAGCGTCCTAACCATTGGCCTAAAAAAAAACCTTCAAAATATTTAAATGGGGGGAATTGGGACATCCCCGATATTGATAGGAAATATGGGCTCCATTTTCCGTCACTTACTTACGCAATCTTCGAAACTGCCCTAAGAGCATCATCAGGACGAACTATTGAGGAACATAGAAAATATATGGGAAAACTTCTGGAACGATTTTCTAAGGTAGCTTCAAAAAATCCTTTAAGCTGGACTCAAAAACTTTATAGTGCTGATGAAATTACAACTCCCTCCCCTAAGAATCGTCGCGTTGTTCACCCCTATACTAAACGCATGTGTGCTAACAATTTCGTTGATCAATCTGGAACAATTATAATTGCAAGTGAAGAAATTGCTGAATCGCTTAACATTGAGAGAGAACATTGGATATATATAATGGGAGGGGTAGATTTAAAAAATATTAGTGAAATTTATCGCCGTCCGAGACTTGATAGTTCTCCTGCGATCAGAGAAGGTTCTCGAATTGTTTTGGAACAAGCGGGTTTAAAGTTAAGTGATATTGACAAGTTTGACTTATATAGTTGTTTTCCTTCAATTGTAGAGAT
>SOKP01000303.1 GCA_004375715.1 Promethearchaeota archaeon
TCCTTTTTACCTTTTTCGGTAAGTGTCCATTGAGATATTTTGATATTCCTATCAACCTTGGTTTCAGCATGCCTTAAAAAAATGAATGTGTTATTTGGCATTGAGTTAAAATTACCTATTTTTTAGTATCTCCATTATTATGGTGCTATAATTAAAACGATGGTATAAACAAGTATCAGATTTCCTAAAATAATGCCAACATCCTTTAGTGCGGTTCGACCTAATAAATCTTGACGAGGTTTCCTGAATATATACATGATTCCAAAAGGAAAGAAAATTATTGGGAGAAATATAATGTATTGTGTAATGATTAACGAGATTATTGCTATGGTTAGCGATACTAAGGAAGCAATCCAAATCACTACTTGAGAAGCCTTTGGAGATAACTTAGATAAGGAGTCTCCATCAATTAACTCGTGTAGCATTTGACCCGTAAAACCTACGGATGCTACTGAAAGCAGTATTAGTAACTCAAAAACAGATAAATCGGGGAAAAAACCTAAGATAATATCGCCAGCATTAATTTTTATCATCATCCATGGCAATATGATGTGTGATATTCCCAAAATGATATGGTTAATGATAACAAGTGATTTGAACAAACAATAAAAAATTACCAAAATAACAATGATCACTAAATAAATGCCTAAAATTGGATATACTATAATACCATTCATAAAACAAAGGGTTCCAATTAAGAAACATGCTAACGAAATTGTTAAAATTTCTTTACGACTATAACCATGAACTCTTTCTAGCGTTTCTTTTTCTTCTGGATCCTTCATATCTATTACATCATTTAAGGTATTTCCTGTAATAGCATAAAAAGCAAACCCCGCTAATATCCAAATGTGTGCGGTGATTTCATAATTATTTAAATAAATGCTTAATAAACAAGGAACAAGAACTGAAAATAGGTATTCTATTCTTAACAATTGGAAACCTTTACTCATCTAAATACATCACAACAAGAATAATACTATTGATTGATCTTAAATATTTTAAAAATGATTTAAGATTTACTTGATTTAGTTAATATATTAAGAGAATAAATAAACCATTTTTATTATTGATCCTTTAATCCTAAATGTTACCCACTTGGATTTCTAAGTGAGAACTATCTTGTGCTTTGAATAAATCTTTTCTCCTTCAATTGCTCTATTTCCCATTTTTTCCTTTCAGAACGAAGTCGAAAAAGATCAACATCTTTAAAAATTAAACCTTCTATTCCCGATGGAATATTCCTTTCAACTCGCTCCTTTTCCGGTGTATATATAAATGATTCTCCGTATTCAGCAATGTTAGCGAAGAAGCAGTATGCATAAATTGAACGTCGGGCATCAAAGTGTGCTGCCTTAAAATCTGCAGTGACTGGAGTAAAGGCTGGATTAATGATAATGTCTACTGGTGGCTCAAAATTCTTCAGTTCTACTCTTAAATCCATATCCAAAAAGTCTCGGCATATCAGAATTGCGATCCTACCGAATTTCGTATTACATACAATAGTCTTTTGCGGATATGAACTTGGCAATATTCCTTCTTTGAATTTCTTCTCTCCAAAATGTATTATAGCAGGGATATGTTTTTTTTGCTCCCACAAAATTCCTTCTGGTCCAATTATTATACTCACATTTTGTTTAGAAACCTGTTCATGATAAGAACCGGGAACAATATACATATTGTAAACTTTTGCTAAACTTGATAAATCCTCAAGAAAGCTTTTATAGTTAAGATCAATGGTCATTTCGGGAAAGATTAGAATATCAATTCCATTATTGTGAGCTTTCTGAACCATATCATTAACAGTAGTTTTCACTATTCCAATCATGTCTTCTCTTAAGCTTAAAAGGCCTGAGTCTTTTTCTTCATAAAATTCACTTACTATATCCCCGGAGCCAGATAAACCTATTTGGGCAATTCCAACTCTACAACTCTTCTTCTGGGTTTCTGGAGATTCTCTTAACATATCTTTATATTCTAATTTATATTTCTTTACTGCTCCATCTTTCTCCGCAAAACTTATTGATTCTTCAGTATACTCGTTAATCTCGCTGATTCTTGGAGATTGACTAGTTTCCACTGGGCATGATGGTGCGACTAAGCCCTCTACACTCTGTGAAACAGAAGGTTTTTTTATAGTATTCAAAGCAGAAACAAGAATTTCTTCCTCTTTAAGTAGTCTATCTAATCTCTGCAATACTTCCCTTTCCCTTTCGTTATACCCTGATTCCCCAAAGAGCTCTGCTGCTGATTTTAAATAAGTAGATACAATTTTTAAAATTTCTTGTTTTTTACTAATATCTAATTCTTTATCTGCTCTTATTAAATGCCAGTCAGCATCAAAATGAGTTGATGTTGCAAGAGCCCATGCGGCTCCATTTTTAAAACCACCCTTTTCATAAGAATTGGCGGCTTTTCTAAGAATTGATTTTATTTTTTGGTATAATTGAGTTTTAACTTCTATATCATCAGATTGGTCAAATTTACATCCCACTTCCAAGGCCACACAGAAATTAGAGTTACCTTGAGCTAAAAACTTTAATTTACTGTCAGTAAAGATTTTACTAGCTTGAGCAAATATTTTAGCAGCCTCAGTAAATTTGATAGGATCCTCAAAGCTTTCTGCTAATTCCATTCTTTCCCATGCTCTACAGAGATGATAAATTGCTTCAAGTTCTTCTCGATCTCTCTTAATATTGAATAATAAACATGTATCTTTAAATTTAGATGCTGCTAATGCAAATTTTTCGGCAGCTGCAATATGTTCTCCTTGTTTCCCAAAAATTCTTGCTTCCTCAAGATTTATTCTCGCTGAACAATAGTTCATTCTAACTTTAGCCGCTTTCCCTAGTTTTTTAATTTCTTTTGAACGTCTTACACTTTTTCCAATTAATCTAATCATCATAATAGAAGCATCAAAAAGTTCTTTGGTTTTCTCATAACTATTTATTGCTTCATTATATTTTTCCTGTTTGCTGAGTTCCTCTGCTTCCTCCAAAAATACCCATGCCCCATAATAATTAGCTTCATAGTTGAACTGTGGTAAATTTGCTAAGATTTCCGAAGCGTTCTCATAGCATTTTTTTGCATCTAAATGTTGTTCTCTTTTATGAAATGTTTTCGCTTTTTCAATTAAATTCCAAGCCTTCGCGTATTTTATCTTTTCATTAACTCTGGTTTTTAATAATTTATATTCTATTTCCAATAATGATTTATTATGTGCTTTTTCAGCTTTTTCATAATATTCTGCAGAAGCCATGTGATTCCCTAATCGATCTTCCAACCGAGCAATATATTCACAAGCCGCAGCTGTATAATAGATATAACCTTTTTCGGATGTTTCTTCAATAATACGTAAAAAAAGCTCTCTTGCTTGCATTAGATGCTCTTCATCAGTAGTTAAAATGCCTAATTCCTCGTAAAGTAGACCTAAACGCATTTTAATCGCTAAAAATATTCTGTAAGATTCTACTGAGTAATTAATATTTTTTTCAGCAGCTTCAATTGCAATCTCTAAATTTTGGATTTTATCTTCCTTTTTTCTTTCATAATCAGCCATAGTTTTATAAGCTCTATAGATAGAAGTAAGCCCTGCTGACCTAGTAGTACCCCCTTTGTATCCTCTAGCTATATTTTTAGTTTTTCTTGCACTTTGGAACATTTTTTGGATATATATCTGAGGATCTTCTTCTTCCGAAGCGTGATGTACTCGCTGCGAGTACAATTGTGTTATCATTTGATATGTTATAGCCAGATATGGTCCAAAAACCGTTTTATCTAATGCTTCCTTAGCACGTTCAATTCCAGCTTTCACATATGCTTTACGCGTTTCGGGAGTTAAAAAACTCCTACTGGCAAAATCATTGTAGTAAACTACAGGCAAGAAAAATGTTAAAAAACCGTGCCAAGTATAAAACCCATCATAAACTTTACTTAATTTTTGAAATTCTTGTATATCTTGTAGAATCCTTTTTTGGTAATACTCAAATCTTCCAAATATTCCCGCTTGATAATTTAATAAGTAAATTGAGATGATATAATTATAATAATCCTTCGAGATCCTAAAAAAAAGCAATCCTTTTTCTAATAACTCAAATCCTTCTTCAGCAAATTTTAATCGCTTGTTCGGTTCTGTAATATAAAGTCCTCCATACATACAATAATGAGTCCCAACTATAAGATATACAATTCCAAGAATAGTATAATCATTACAATTCTCAGTTAACTTTAAAGTTTCTTCGCATTTTACCAAAAATTTTCTACGAAATTCTTCCTCTTCTTTATTAGGGTATATGAGTTCAGTCCACCGTGTGTGTTGGATTAACCAGTTTTCACACATCAATAAATCTACCCGAAGATTAATGGAATCAAATTCTTTAATCAATTTCCAGGTATTTTCTATTATTTTTCGGCTAAGTTGACAATTGTTATAAATCTCAGATGGATCAGAACTTATTAAAGTTAATGCGTTTAGCGAATTCAACGTTAAGAGTGAAGTTTTTATGACACCCTCCGTATCATCTGCGCTTAAATATTTTTGATAAAGATTGAATAATATCTCTAATGAATGTTTCAAATCCTTTTTTGCCTTATCTGTTGAAGTTACTACATAACTTATAGTAGAGAGTGCTTTAGCCTTACATTCCATACTTAAAAG
>SOKP01000170.1 GCA_004375715.1 Promethearchaeota archaeon
GAAGTTTATGAAAATACCTATCCTTATAAACAAATGGAGAACATCTCTGAAATACAGAGCATGATAAGAAGCCCTAATTACTATTGGATAATTTTTACTTTAAAACCTGATATTATTGCAGGCTGTATAGGAATTCGCCTTGATTTTGAAAATAAGATTGGAAATTTTTTTGGATTTGCCTTTAGAAAGAAATTTCAGCATAAAGCGGATATTTCCACTGCGAGTATCGCTTGTGTAGTAGCTCCTATGCATAAATTTAAAAATCAAATATTTTTTTGGTTTGCTGAAATCCGATCTAGTTTTTCGAGTATTCAATATATCGCAAAATTAACTGGATTAAGTCCTGTAGGGATTCTCCCTAATAAAGACATCTTTTTTAACCAACCTGAGTCAGAGATCTTATTCATTACATATAACCAGAAAATTCTAAATGAGCTTAGAAGCTCTCAAAAACCTCAATTAATCTCACCAGCTATTTTCTGTTATTTCTATGCTTTTCAGAAATATAATTTAGGATTGCCAGTTATAAAGAATAATAATAATTTAGAATCGGAATTGGATCAGAATAAATTAGAAAACAATAGAAAACTTATATTGAGAAGAATTGAAAGAGATAAGTTTGGTAGCGAGCTAATTACAATTTCGATAAAGGGAACTAATAATTATTTTCAATTTTTACATTACAATAATATCCAAATTGTTGAAAAAGTTGATTATAAGGTTTCAGCATTAGAAGATCTATATGTGTTTTTAGAAGAGATCAAATCAATAATTATAGAATTTAAACTACGGTATTTTGAAGTATTTTTATCTGCATATGATTCTACTCATCAACAGTTTTTTTATGAAGCGGGATTTAAACCTACGGGTTACATTCCTGCATTCAAGTATAATAAAGAAAGTAATTTGTATGAAGATCAAGTACTTTTTGTATATCATGAAAAAGAATTAAATAAAAATACTCACTTAATTCGAGAAACGGAAGAGTTTCTTAAAACCATAAAATACTTCAAGGAAATAGTGAAAAAATAATTCTTATCTATTAAATAAACTTTTATCATTTTATGGTTGAATTAGATTATGAGTGTAGGTGAATTAAAATTAATCAAATCAATCCTAATTATAGTATTAAAATTGAAGAACAGCCAAAAGAGATGCTAAAGTGGCTATATATTGGCACAAACTTACCCGTTTGGCCCGAGTTCTACCCTTATATATTACACGATCTTAAAGCTTTTCGAACGAAATCGTTACTTCTTAAAGAAGAAGGTAATATCGCCGGTCATGTATTGATCTTTCATGAGGATGCTGAGATTCTCTATTTTGGTTTTTTTGGCGTTTTTAACGATGAACATGAGAAAATTGAATTTTTATTAAACAAATTAATAGATTATGGGAAACAACATAATTTTCATAAAATTATCGGACCGATAAATATTCCAATTCCAATTTATGGATGGGGATTCTTGGAAAAAGGGAGTGTTGCAAATTTATATGTTGGAAAACCTTCTAACCTTCCTATTTATCAAGAGATGTTTTTTCAAAAAGGATTTACTCTAAAAACGAAAGAATTGTCTTTAGAGGGCCCATTAAAGGATTTTAACTCGAAGATTCTAAATAGTTTCGATTCTGAAAACTACGAAATGTTCCAACCTAAAAGTTGGGAAGAAGTCTTGAATTTTAAACCAAGATTTTTTAGATTACACACAAATCTCCCTCGTGAATCCGTTATAACCCCTGGAATTCAACATCTTTACGAGAACTATATAGAATTTTTAAAACAGTACGGTGATCTTTTTCTGATTATATTTCTCAAGTATAAAATCACGGGTGATATAGTTGGTTGTTTTTTTAGCATTCCTAATCCCTTTAGAAAGAATAAAAGCGATATTTATGATTCTGTTGAGGCTTTCATAATCCTATTAGAAAAAGAACATCAAGGGAAAGGTTTAGGTTGGTTTTTAACTCTATATTCAGCAAAAAAAGGTTTCGATAATAATATACGCTGGAATTCAACTCCAATAGAAAATAATGTAAAGCGTAGTATTAGAATAGCGAAAAAATATGGTATGGAACATAAGAGAACGCATCTAATTTTAGAGTATTCAATATAAAAAGCTTTTTTTTTTTTGGTTTAAAGGAATTTACGGAAAACAGAAAAAAAATAAAACCATTTATCTTTCTTCTAATCAGATTAATAATTTTAGATTAATTATAATCAAGATTATAGTATATATTAAGTAAAAACTACTAATTTATATTCACATATTATTATATTTATTTAAATGATTTAACAACTACATTTAATGTGGTGGTGTATTAATTAAGTGATTAGTGAATTTTAAGGTTATAAAAATGCTACTGCAATCACCGGATATTGTAAGATTATTAATCATTTTTATCCCGCAGTTAATTGTGGCGGGTTTATTTTTATTTCTTGCTATAAAATTATTAAGACGTAACCAACAACGCCCCACAGTTACTTTATGCATGCTTTACATCCTTTCAGGGTCTGGACTGATTTTTAATGCTATGCATGTAGTTTTAGCGGCATTTCAACCGGAAAATGTGGTATTACTGCTAGTAATTTACTTTTTAAGTTACTTTCCAATGCTTTTCTCAGCTGTTTTTATACTTACATTCATGATTAGCATACTTAGGTTAGGAGATGTTTTTACTATTAAAAAGCAATTAATTATCACACTAATTTATGGTTTTATAATTGGTATCATCTTTTTTACTCCCAACGGAATAACATTTAGCGAACAGTGGCGACCAATCTTTAGTTGGGTATTTTTAACTTTAGTTTATATAGTCTTAACGGTTTTTATTGTTTTGCCAACATTATGGTATTCAAGGAGCCTAGTAAAAACATTTCAAGATAAAATTTTGAAGAGGAAACTTAGTATCTTTATAACTGGTGTTATTGGAATGCTTTTTTCAATTTACGGGATAGTTCTTTACATAACCTGGCAAGGCTCTTTATTTAGCTCTTTGTGGAGTATTCTTACAACATTTATTATAATCCCCTCAGCACTTTTTATTTATTACGGAATCGGGCGGGAATTGTAAGAAGGAATTAAAAAAATGTAATCATATTCTTCCGACATATTTTTATAGGATACTGAAAAAGAGTATTTAAATAGGAATTCTTTCATATTGGATTTGGATAAGAGTATATGTAATTAATATGTATGAAGTTGATCATATTAAATCTTTGATTGATGTTCCAGATAATATTTCTAACCTTTTAACGGAGTTAAAAGAATTTAAAGAAGATTTCAATATAGAGGTTGAAACCTACAAAGATAGGTACAAAATTACATTACTTGAGTCAACCGTTAATAGCCAACTTAACACTACAAGATGTATATTAATGGAAATATCCGAAAATCCATGCTCGTATTCAATTCATTTGTATAATAAACATATAAAAAATTCGAGTAATGAAGAATTAAAAAAGATTTACGAGGTAAAAGTAGAAGGGGAAAACGATTTTAGATTGATTAAACAAGATGTAAAAGATTTAATCGAGGGTAAAAAAGGGGCTACATTTTCTTTTAATTACCCATTATAAAATTTTTCCAACAAAAATACTAATTTCTTACTCTCTAATTTCTTAAATACTATCATATAATTTTCATCTCTAAATCCATATGCATTTTTTACTAGGGTGAAATATATTTGAAGGCAGAACTTGTTGATGCTCAAACAGCATCCTCCATAATCGCCACAAAAGACGATTATATTTCTAATTTTAGCGAGTTTGACTTACAGTCTCGCTTAAGAACCTCTGGAAAGGTATCAAAAGAAGACTTAGTGGAATTTCTTTCGCGACAAACGCTTGATTGGACAAATTCTGAAGAAATTACCGTTAATAGAATTTTCAGCGAATTAGACATTTGCTACGCGCCGTACAAAGAATACTTATTGGATAGCGTGAAGCTCATAAAAACTACAGGTCAAGAAGAATGCGATGCTGCTTACACGAGAAATAAGTGTATTTATGTCCCGATTTCAATGGTTCAATGGTCATACGACGAATTAAAAGAACTAATCGCACACGAGCTTTTTCATGTAATCAGCACTACTTACCCAGAATTCAGGAATAACTTGTATCTTAAACTCGGATTTACCACTTGCCCCGAATTAGATGTCCCTAACGAATATAAACATCTCTATGTGTCAAATCCGGATACTATTGGGAAGAATTCCTACGTGGAATTTGAAAGCAACGGGGCTCAGATAAAAGCAGTGCCATTTCTCTATTCTGAAACTCCGTATAACGGCGGTTATTTCTTTGAATATTTCCGTTTTACATTTCTTGAGTCTGAATTGGAACAAGATAAATGCGTGCCGATATATGAAAACAACCGACCAAAATTCATTAGTCCACCAAGTAAATTGTTTGAGTTGTGCGAAGAAATCGATCCTTACAACAACCAGCACAGATTACATCCTGAAGAGATTCTGGCCTACTATTGGAGCTTATTACCTTTTTCTGAATCAAAAATAGAACCTTACAAAAGGAGTTATCTCGTAAAGATTCGGAATCTCTTAGAGCAGGAAGGAACCAGTGTATTTAGCTAAAAATCTAGTAATAAAATTCTTTTTTTTTAT
>SOKP01000211.1 GCA_004375715.1 Promethearchaeota archaeon
TATGTGGAGCAAACATGAAATTTTCATAAATTGATAATATTGATTGAGATTTTTTACACTCTTCGATCATTTTGTCTGCCTGTTCAAGATTTAACGCCATAGGCTTTTGGACCGATATTGCCTTAATTCCTTTTCTAGCGGCATAAATAGTAGCATCTGCATGGAGATGATGGGGAAGTAAAATCTCTATTAAATCTAATTGCTCATTATCTAGCATTTCTTTGTAATCTGAATATATTCGGGTATCCTTATGTAGTTTGAATTTTTTAATTTTAGCTTTAGCTTTATCTATAGTTCTATTGCATAAACTTGTAATTTCAACATCTTCATTATTCAAGTATCCAAGAACATTTAAATCGAAAATGACCCCCGTTCCAATAATTCCAACCTTCAGCATATCATTTAATAAAATTATTTATGAAATTTATATGACTCTATTTCTCTACACAAGAAAATTAAACTTAATAAGAATTATCTGTAGTTAAATCTAAACAAAGATAAATTCAAATAAAGTGTACAACTAAATTGTTAAAATTATGTTTAAACATGCAATAGTCAGGAAGCCATGCAAAAATTTTCAATTTGGGATTTCTACATCCAATTTAGGAAAACCTGATTATCAAAAAGCGTTACTACAGCATTCAAAATATGTAGAGGAACTAAAAAAATGTAATCTCTCTGTACTTGAATTAAATGAAGACGTTCGCTTTCCAGATTCTACTTTTGTTGAAGATACCGCAATAGTGGATAAAGAATTTGCTGTAATTACTAGTCTTGGAGCAAAAAGTAGACAGGGTGAAGAAATTGAAATTAGCGAAAAATTAAAGACATTTTACGGCAATATTGAATCAATAATAAAACCTGGTACGTTAGAAGGAGGAGATGTAATGAAGGTTGAAGAATGTTATTACATAGGACTTTCGAATAGAACAAATAATGAAGGAGCCAATCAATTAAAACAGATTTTAAAAAGATATGGATATTCTTCGTCCATAATTCCTCTTAAAAAAGTTCTTCACTTAAAAACGGGAATATCTTATTTAGGGGATGCAATTTTACTTGTATCTGGGGAATTTAAAAACCATCCCGATTTTAGGAAGTATAATCTCATTGAAGTTCAAGAAGGTGAAGTTTACGCAACAAATAGCCTTAGGATAAATAAATATGTGTTTATACCAGAGGGATATGTAAACTTAAAGAATCAACTCCTAAACTTTAGTTTTAGAATTATAGAACTTGAAATGTCTGAATTTGAAAAGATGGATGGAGGTCTTTCTTGTCTCTCTCTCAGATTTTAGAAATATCTACTTTACTAAGATTTGGATCAAAGAATTATGCCTTAAAATAATATTTAGATGTAATTTTACGTTAAATATAATTAAACTTTGAGCGGATTTGATAATATACGATGTTAGAAAAAAAAGAATTGGATCCTCTTTTAGCTTATAAAAGAGCATTATTCCGTGGATGTGGATATTCTCATCAGGATTTGGAAAAACCTTTAATAGCAATTGTAAACTCTTGGAATGAAATAAATCCAGGACATATTCATTTACGTAAGTTAAGTGAATTTGTAAAAGACGGCGTAAGAGATGCGGGAGGAACACCTATGGAGTTCAATACAATAGCGCTATGCGATGGAATTGCTAATTCAGGCAATAATTCTAAATTTGTTTTACCTACGCGAGAAATCATCGCTTCATCAATTGAAAGCACAATTAAAGCCTATGAGTTTGATGGAATGGTCATGATCTGTTCTTGTGATAAAATTATTCCAGGCATGCTTTTAGCAGCTGTTAGGTGCGATATTCCGACTATTTTTCTAACTGGGGGAATAATGGGATCTAAAACTTTTACAACAGGTTCATTAAAAGGGAGGACTTACGTCACATCCGATATAAAAGAAGCAATTGGTCAATATAAATCAAAGAAAATAACTTCAGAAGAATTATATCTTATTGAGTCAGAAACTTGTTGTTCTGCGGGAGCATGTAATATGATGGGGACCGCAACCACGATGGCGTGCATTGTTGAAGCATTAGGGCTTTCTTTACCGGATTGTGCTACTCTAAGTGCTATTGGGACAGAACGCCAAGAATTGAGTAGAGAAACGGGAAAAGCAATAATAAATCTTGTAGAAAAAAAAATAACAGCTTTAGCTTTAATAACTAATCAATCAATTATAAATGCCTGCAAAGTCGCCCTTTCTTTTGGGGGCTCAACAAATATAATTCTTCACATGTGCGCGTTATCACACGAACTGGGAGGTTCTTTAAACCACTTTGATTTCGATGAGTTAAGTAAATCTGTCCCTCTTTTGGCGAAATTTAAACCTTCGTCTGAATACACGATCACAGAGTTTCACGAAGCAGGAGGAGTTAAGGTCTTAATGAAGAAATTAGCGAAGAAACTAGACTTATCAACCATAAATGTTTTAGGAGAACCTTTAAAAGAGTACCTCAAAAAAGTAATGATCCACGAATACCACATTATACGATCTATAGATGATCCAATTTCTGCTGAGGGAGGAATTGCGGTTCTAAAAGGGAATTTAGCACCAGAAGGAGCCATAATAAAACAAAGTGCAGTCAGCGATAAGAT
This sequence comes from Promethearchaeota archaeon, assembly GCA_004375715.1. Taxonomy (GTDB): domain Archaea; phylum Asgardarchaeota; class Lokiarchaeia; order Sigyniarchaeales; family SOKP01; genus SOKP01. Next base: position 2,602 of record SOKP01000211.1, read on the forward strand.
GAAGTATCATAAAGGTTTTGCAAAGGTATTTGAATCGGAAGAGGAAATAATGGATGCGTTAGTAGAAGATAAAATCAAAGAAGGAGATGTACTAGTTATTAGAAACGAGGGGCCTAAGGGTGGACCCGGAATGAGAGAATTATCAATACCAGCTGCAGTTCTTATCGGTATGGGATTAGGTGAATCGGTTGCCATGATTACAGATGGAAGGTATTCAGGTGCTACAAGAGGACCGTGTATCGGACATGTATGTCCCGAAGCTTACGATGGAGGACCAATTTCAATCGTTCGTGATGGAGATGAGATCGAAATTGATATAGTTAATCGACGGCTAACATTATTAATATCGAAAGAAGAAATTGAAGAAAGATTAAATAATTGGCAAAGATCGGAATCGATTGTTAGGAAAGGGTATTTAAGACTTTATAGAAAACTTGTAAGTTCAGCGAAGTACGGAGCTTACTTAGAATAAAAAATAGTGGGTAAATAAATGATAGATGAAAATCGTTTAAAAGAGAACTTAACAACTTTTTCATTTCCAAGATTATCAGGAACAGATGGTGAAAAGAAAGCATTGAACATAGCGCTTTCTAAAGTAGAAAAATTGAATCTTAAACCGATAACTCAAGATTTTGTATTTAGTACGTTTTTTGGAAGAACCTACCCAAAAATAGCGTTTTTATTAGGATTTACGGTTCTCTTTTTATTCTATCTAAATATTAAGGCTTTCATTATATCTCTTTTTTTTATGATAATTTTTGTAATATTTGGACTTTTATTCATTCTTACGAGAAAACCGGAATCCATAAGATTGCCTAAGAAATTAAACGCTAGTAACCTTTATGTTAAACTAGACCCTAAACCTAAAACGAGTAAGTCAGAAATTAAAAAGAACGATTTGAATCACCAAGAAAGAAGTATTTTGTTTTTGTGTCATTTAGATTCAAAAGGACAAAGATTTTCGATTCTTGGTCGTATAAGAATTATACGAACCTGGGTATTTTCAGGATTAATAATAATATTTATTTTTATCTTTAAGAATTATATTTTTACTCCATTTTCTTTATTATTTTATATTATAGGAATCTTCCCAACAACCGTCAACTTCATTTCTACTATATTATTCCTCTTAAATACGACAAATAACGAATCTAACGGAGCAATTGATAATGCTTCAGGTATCGCGTGCGTACTTGAATTACTCACCTATTTTTCAAATCCAGAATCTAGATTAAAACATTATAATTTATGGTTTGTATTTACAGGAACAGAAGAATGTGGAACTATGGGAATCAGGAATTTTTTTTATAAATTAACTCGTGTTGATAAAAATCAATCTATAGTTATGAATTTTGATGCGATTGCTAAAAATACTTACTTCTTTCCAGGTAAAAAGATGTCGGATCAAATCTATACTATTTTTAATATGTTTTCAAAGAATACTAAAGGATTAGAAATTAAAAGAAATCCAAAGAGAATATATTTTGGTTCTTATTCTGATGGATACTATTTAAAAAAGAAAAATTTTAATGGTATTGGGATAGGCGATTTGGAATCGTACGAATACATACATTCGATACACGACACAGTAGATAAGGTAGATGTGCCTCTTCTAAAGAAATTATGCGAAATGATCATCGATAACTTAATAGCTTTTGACAACCAAACTTAATCTAGATATTTAATATAAGATTATCGTATGAAAAAGGATTTGATGGGAAAAGAATTGGGGGTTGTGTTAACTCCTCCTAAAACCGCGGAATATATAGTGTCTAAATTAGGTCCTATTAAAAACGGTCAAAAAATATTAGATCCATGCGTAGGTCCAGGAATTTTCGTTGAGACATTAATAAAAGCAGGTGTGAATCGAAGCCAAATTCATGCCTTTGATATAGACCCAACTTATGAGCCAAAAATTGAAAATTTAGGAGTGTGTTTTAAAAATTTAGATAACTTATTATCGATAACTCCAGAATTTTACGGAGAGTTTGATTTTATTGTTGGAAATCCTCCTTACTTGAATAAAGCAAGTAGTTACGTGAGGAAAAACAGAACTGAACTAAAAAAAATTTATGGAAAGATCAACGCTCACGAAACATATTCAATGTTTATAGTAAATGGTATATGGCGGTTAAAAGAGGGTGGGAAATTAGGCTTTATTACGAGCGATTCGTTTTTAACGCTAAATACACATTCTAAATTGAGAAATTTTATTCTTAATAATTGCGTTATAAATGAGATTTTACTTGCTCCAATTAACTTATTTGACAAGCAAAATGTAAGTACCTACCCCGTAATTCTCATTCTTACAAAGTGTTCCAAAGATGATAACGAGCAAGTTCGGGATAATAACATTATGAAAATTATCCCGCGTATTAAAAGTGAAGATGAATATTGGAAACCTCCAATAATAACCGAAATCAAACAGGAGAGATATAAGTCTCTCCCTTTTAACATTTTTTTCGTGGACGCTGAGGACCAAATATTAGATTTGTTTGAAAACGCACCTAAACTTGAACTTTTTATTAAGGGTTATATTGGAATGCATACTCATGATAATAAGAAATTCATTGCTGCGATTGAAAACACTGAATTAGAGGCCATTTTTAGAAAGAATAGTAGAAATAAAAAAAAAAGCGATAAATTTAAAGTCATTTCTAGAATCGATCTGGGATCAGGAAGATGGAAACCTTATTTAAAAAGAGGGGGCGGGGATCAATACTATAGACCGGTTATGGAGGCTCTAGATTGGAGTCAAGATTCAATCCCTATTTATGATATTCCTAAATCTGTCCCTTTTGGAGAGGAAGGAATCGTAGTGAGTGGGGTTAGTTCGAGGTTAGCCGCGCGCTATATGCCTGAGGGGTGTTATTGGGATTCTAATAAAGCAATGGGATTTATCGTTAAAGATAGTTCAATTTCAATTGAATATTTTTTAGGATTATTGAATAGTTCGTTATACAATTACTTATCTAAAGGTGTTTTAAACAACACAAATAGCATTCAACTAACTGGAATACACGCGTTACCGTTTATTAAACCTGATAAAGAAACAATGGACGCTGTAAGTTTGCTGGTTAAAAAAATAATAGAAAATAAGAAGAAGGTATTATCCTACGATTATACTGAGGAACAGAAATCAATAGACAGTATTATTTTTGAGTTTTATACTAAAAGATTTAATCTTTCACAAAACCTTAGGAAAAATTTAGACGAAAATTACGCGATCTACAAATAGTCTCTTTTATAGTAGTAAGTAATTATTTAGTTCCCATTCCGCTTCTTTTCCGTCATTTTTAGCAATCTGGTATTCTTCTATTTCTTTATTTTTAATATCCACAAAAATATCTACGAATTGTTTTCCAAGATTTTTAAGGATAAATTTACTGTTTTCGAAAGATTCTAAAGCTTTAGATAGGTCTTGGGGTAATTTTTTAATTCCTAAAGTTTGACGCTTTTCCTTAGATAAATTGTCAATATTTTCTGTGACTGGTGTGTTTGGTTCAATTTTATGTTTTATTCCATCTAAGCCAGCGGCAAGTAAAATAGCTGTTCCTAAATAAATATTCATTGACGCATCACCAGCCCGATATTCTATTCTAGCTGATTTTTCGTATCCAGGTACGCGAATTAAAGCCGTTCTATTACCTATACCCCAAGATATATAAACTGGTGCTTCATGATTAGGAATAAGTCTTTTATACGAATTGGTGATAGGATTCAAAATCGCTGAGATAGAATCGGCATGTTTTTGAATCCCGCCAATATAATAACGGAGAATATCGCTTATACCTGCATCAGCATCAGCAAAAATGTTCTTTCTATCTTTTTCTAAATATTGATGTAGATGTAAACCACTTCCCGCTACTAATGGAAATGGCTTTGGCATAAATGTAGAGATTAAATTGTTACGATTAGCTTCAATTTTTACAATCAATTTCGCCGTTTGTACATTATCAGCTTGAATTAGAGCGTTACTAGGGAGAAATTCAATTTCATGTTGGCTAGGACCGACCTCGTGGTGAATTGTTTTTACACCAATGCCCATGTTTATCATATAGTCAGAGATCTGAAGGCGTAATTCTTGGTAGGGGTCTTTCGGTGGAAGATCCATATAAGCGCCATTATCTGCGAACTCTCGGTCATTTGTTATGAAATACCATTCTAATTCTGGTCTTGTTAAAAAATTATAACCTAATGAAGTCGCTTTTCTAATTATTTTTCTTAATATTCCTCGTGGACAGGTGGGATACGCATTGCCTTTATTGTCAGTTACATCGCAAATGAATCGCCCTACCCTAGGATTCCATGGAAGGATCGCAAAAGTGTCTAAATCTGGGATAACCTTCATATCACTTTGTTCTGCTTTTAAAAATCCAAGACTTGAACCGTCGATACCAGTTCCATCTTTCATGGCGTCCCATATTTTTACCGGGAAGTCAACACCTTTAAATTCCCCTAGAATTGATGTAAATTGAAATTGTATGTAATTGATATCCTTAGCTTTAAATAATTCCGAAAAATCCTTCACGACAATTCCCACCTAATTTAATAGTTAAATATTGAATTTCATGTTATCGAATTTTATAATTATTATTTAATACAAACTAAACCAAACCGATAGGAATAGGTTTTCGAAGGGTATTCAAAATCTCTATTTGGCAACTTAGCAACAGTTCTGATTACTTCAATCCCGATAGCTTCCATTGAGATCATTTTTTTGTCAGGATACCGGCATGGTTTCCCACTATCAAACGTACAACCTTTATCTTGGTCGTTTAAACAAGTTCTACAAGTTCCATCGAATAAAAGCAGCATTTCTTTGGGTTCATCTACAAGATCATTTACAAATTTCTCGACTTCTTCTTTCAAATCTTCCTTATAGAGATTATTCATGTAAAAAAAATATTTAATTCTCTGCTCGCTCCGTTTTGGGTGTTTTACTTTTTTCTCCTCGACATATTCTGCCAAATTAAATCTCGAATATATCAAATAAAACTTGTTATAGTTAGAAATTTCTTGTTCTAAATAAGGGACAGATGGCGGACAACTATGAGAATGGTTATAATGTGGGCAAGTAAAACTGGGTGAAATACACATAGTTTGAACTTTAGGATCAAAAAATATCTCCTCATACTTAATTTCGATTGCTGGCATAAGATATGACTTCTACAGTTTTTCTTCTTTTATTTCTTCTTCATATTGTTTTCTCCGCTCTTCTAAATAAGCGGGCCTCGGTACATCCCACCACCCTACAGCAGGAGAGCCAGTATGAGGGTATTGCCTTTGGACTTTAATTTCAATAACAGAAGGCTTTCCAGCTTTAGAAGCTCTTTCCAAAGAGGGGATAATTTCTTCTTTCCTTGAAATTTTTTCAGCATAGCAACCAAACGCTTCGCCTATTTTAGCGAAATCTGGAGAGTACGTATTGCCGTTATTATCTTCGAAAGCGGTTCCATACCCTCTATCCTCCCCAAAAGCAGCTTGTTGTAAGTCTTTAATAGCGATCCAGCCATGGTTATTTAGGACAATAAAAAAGATTTTATCCAGTCCAAGTTGTACTGCCATTGATATCTCTGATAACGTCATCATAAAATCGCCGTCTCCTACAAGAGCTACTACTTGTCTGTCTTGCTTTCCGATATCTATAGAGCCCAATTTTGCACCTATCGCCGCGGGAACGCTATATCCCATTGTTGAGAATCCTCCAGCGGTTAAACATGTATTAGGTTCGTAAAACTCTAATTCTTGTAGCATTTGAGCTTGAACATTTCCAGAACTTGTTACGATTACGGCATCGCTATCGAAAAATTTGCGAATTTCTTTTAAAACGGTTGAAATCATTACCGGGACTTTGGAATCATCTCTATAGCTATCAATAAATTCAAACCATTTCTTTTTCTCTTCTTGTATTTCATTAAAGTAGTTGGTCTTCTTATAGTCGATTGAATAATCGCTTAACTCGCGTAAAATCTGTTGTAAACATGCCTTTGCATCCCCTACTATCCCTACAGATACGGGGTAATTTTTGCCAATTTCATGAGGATCTATATCTATGTGGATTAATTTTGAGGGAGGTATAGAAAAACTTACGCCTTGTCTATATGAACTAGCTGTTTCGTCAGCAAATCTACAACCTAAAGCAAGAATCACATCTGCTTTTGATGTCATGTTTAATCCTATTGTAGTACCCTTTGAGCCCGATGACCAACAATAAAGGGGATGCGAGTTGTCTATAATATCTTTGCCCATCATCGTAACTACTACTGCAGCTCCTATCTTGTCGGCTAGAAGTTTTACTTCTTCACCAGAATTCGAAGCGATTGCACCTCCACCAATAAATAAGACCGGTCTTTTAGCACTTTTGAGTAAGTTTGCAGCCTTTTTAATAATTGTAAGGTCTCCCATAATCCTTCCTGAGGATCTTCGTTCTAATGGTAAAGGGATTTCGATATCAATACTATTTGCTTGTACGTCCATGGGAAGATCAATGTGTACTGGACCTTTTCTCCCAGTTAGCATGTAATTAAAAGCTCTTTGCATTATTGTGGGTAGTTGGCCAACGGTATCAACTTCAAAACTTCGTTTTACTATAGGTTCTAAAATTTTGGGCATGTTTGAATCTTTTTTTCTTTCGATCTCTTGGAGGACACCTTTACCTCTCATATGTACGTGAGTATCTCCTGTAATTATTAAACAAGGAAATGAATCTACATATGCATCAGCAACTCCAATAGCAGTATTAATTGCACCAGGTCCAATTGACGTAAAAACACATAAAGGCTTTCCAGTGATCCGATAGTATCCTACTGCGAGATGGACTCCAGCCATTTCCTGCTTTGGCTGAATTAGTTGGATTTTATCCTTATTTTTGAAGAAAGCATCTACAAGGGGGAGATTTCCGTGGCCAGGGATTCCGATAACATACTTTATTCCCTCCTTTATTAAATATTTGCAGATTATCTCTCCACCAGTATACTTAGGCATTTTAAACTCCATCTAATCTATTGGTTATTATTAACTATAATTTGATAAACTAAAAATAGATTTAAATTTGCTTATAGATGAAACTATGATTTTTAAAGGATTAAAAAAGGATTTGAAAAAATATGAAATTGACCTTTATTATAAAGAATTTCTTTTTGCTTCTTTATAATTATTGTTTTTTTGGATTATTTGAGTTCTTTTTGCTTTTTTTAAATAGAGCTATTGATATTAAAGCCAATATACTAGTTAGTAAGATGATGTTATACCCAGAAATTTCAATTACTATATCTTCAATTACTCCATCTTCAAGTAAGGAACACTGCATAAGGGGAAGCTGGTCTACACTATTTGCTGATCCATTTATTACATAAGGTATATCTCCGATTCCATTATTATCAGCATCATTTCCATTATAGTCATCCCAATAATTACCTAATATGCTGCAATTCCAATTATTATTCATCCCATCATCCCAAGCATTTACTTCATTATTTATAAAACAATTATTGTAAAATAGGTTATATTCACTTCCTCCAGCAACCCATATCCCCCAAATATCATAGTTCTCAGAAATATTATTTTCATAGATTTTGTTGTAATTACTTTGCCATACCTCTATACCGATTTTATTATGGATTACATTATTCCTTCTAATAGTGCTATTATTTGATGTACTAGCAATTATGCCACCCCCATTATTATTTCGAACAGTGTTCTCTGAAATTGTATTATTTTTACTGGATGAACCTATATAAATACCAAAGTTACCATTATTTGTTACTGTATTTCCAATTATTCTTGAATGATTACTTATACCTAGAAATATCCCTTCATAGCCATTGTTATATAAAATATTGTTCGAAATTAAATTATCATTACTGACTCCTAATATTATCCCAAAATTATGATTATTTTCTATAACATTTCCTTCAATTGTAATATTATAGCAAGATATTAAATGAATACCATAATCATTATCATAAGAATGAATACTATCTGCTAAATTTCCATTTTTAACATTATCTAAAAATATTCCAGCACTACTCGAGCCGTTTCCTGAATAGTAGACACTACAATTTTTTATTATGAAATAAACATCAGAATTTTTAATTTCAATGCAATTACCGGAATTCTGACCATCTATCAATACATTTTGAATTATATATGGATCATTAAAAGTTCCAGAACCAGTACACCATTCAACAGTTAGATTTACTGTATACCATCCCCCATTTCCATTAATAATAATAGGAGATCCAGTTAAATTATGAAATTGTGAAGTTTTAATCTCATAACTAGTATAAATTTCTAAAGATATACAAGAATCTGTTAAGAAATTATTAATTTGGATTTTATTTAAAAAAAAATTAGAGAAAAATATTCCTAAGATAAATAATAATATCTTTACTGATTTTCTCATTTTATTTTTTCGCCTTTAAATAATTAATAAAATGTTATAATAACTTATTTCATTATATTTAACATTTTTGTCAGTGTTTTATTAAAATTATATTGAAAATTCTAGATCCCCCTCAATTTATAAAGTGAACATCAAGATATCACATTATATACAATTTTAAGATATATTACTCTTCACAGCTGATTATTAAAAGTGCCATCTACTTTAGAAAAGATTAGAGTATTAGGAGAAAATTCTAAATACGATATATGTGCTAGTACTGCCTCTAGTCGCACTGAAAAATATCCAAACCTTTTCGGAGATGCAAAAAAATCGATCGGAAACACGATAAGCGCGGGAATTTGCCATAGTTATACGCCTGATGGTAGATGTATGAGTTTATTTAAAACATTATACACTAATAAATGCATATACAATTGTAAGTACTGTTTTTCACAAAATTGCAAGCGTAAAATGAGTTTTACTCCCGAGGAATATGCCCGTACGTTCATGAAACTATATTCGATAAATGTGGTAGAAGGTGTGTTCATATCCTCTGCAGTTTGTGGTAGTGCCGACCAAACTACAGAAGAAATGCTCGAAACGATCAGACTTCTTCGATTCAAATATAACTTCGGTGGATATGTGCATTTTAAGGCGCTACCGGGTGTAAGCCAATCTCTGATTAGAGAAGCAGTATCTCTTTCTGATCGCATTTCAATTAATACTGAAGCTTCCACTAAGGATTATCTCTCTGAAATCGCTGAACAAAAAGATTTTTACAACGATATAATAACCCGCCAACGCTGGTTAAAACAGATTCGTATTAGACATAATGAAGAAGCCCTCAAAGCTATGAAAGATTTAAAAGAAGACAATCAATTAAGAGAACAAGAAAAAATGATTAAGGAGCGACGGAGCAACGGGTATAAAAAATTCCGATGGGATGGAGCTCCAATACTCAATTGCGGACAGACTACCCAGTTTGTAGTCGGAGCGGCAGAACACGAAACAGATTTGGACCTACTTAAACGAATTGATTGGGGATATAAAAAAATTGATTTAAGACGTGCGTATTTTTCCTCGTTTATCCCAATCGAAGGTACCCCGTTAGGAAATAAACAAGCGGCGCCTTTAGAAAGAGAACATAGATTGTACCAGAGCGATTGGTTAATACGAATCTACCACTTTAAACTAAAAGATTTAGAAGGGGTAATAACTGAAGAAGGGAATTTACCTAAGGGAGATCCAAAAATTCATTTAGCAAGGGAATATTTTAAACATCATAGACGCGTGAACCCAAATGAAGCCTCCTACCAAGAATTACTCCGAGTTCCAGGAATTGGCCCGATTTCAGCTAAAAGAATAATTAATTTGCGTGCCAAAAAGTTCGTTTTTAAACGTAGACAAGATTTGAGAGCTGTGGGAGTGGTGTTAAAGAGAGCAGATCCTTACATCTTAATAGATGGCTATACTCAAACTACTCTTCATAACTTTTCTAACGAAGATTACGAAAAACTACAAATAAAAGAAATTTCATGAGGAAAATGGAAAAAAAAAAAGACCCTTTGGAAGTCATTGGATGTGCTAAAGGATATTCACATGAGGAGTTAATAAAAAATCTCCACCGTCATTCTTTATATTCCCCAATAATTAAGCGACAAATAATTACGATTCCAGAAGCGATATTGCGTAATTCTGGGACTCAAATGGCAAAAAAAATTAACAAAATGATGCGAGAGGTATTTACCGAGGCTTACCGAGCGAAACAATTTACACGAACGGAAATAAACAATCGTGGCGTGTTATCCGGAGTCGTGTCGCTCAAACATAACGTAATTGATCTCGTTTTGATCTATTTTCATGAAAGGTGGCCACAATGCGTCATCTGTTTGTATAACGAGAAGAACAGTGAAACATGGATAATAAACGAAAAAGGAAGAATTCGCGAGTTTCATCAACCTCTAAAAAAAGTAGTAGAAATTGTTAGTGAGAATCGCCAGATAGTACCTTACTTCGAAGATATTCAATTTTCTGGAGAAGAGATATTCGAAACATTATACAAATCTCAATTTATAACTGAAAGAGAGAACAAGCAATATTTCAAGAAAATGATCCCGGATCAGTGCTTTGAATTACCGGGAATGCGAAATGGAGTAGAAAAACACTTTCGTAATAAGAAACTTAATGAGTTTCTTTAAAAAATTTAATAAATAATTATTTTCAAAAAAAAGTAAAATTAAAAGGTTGAATCATTAACACATAATAATTCAAATTAAAGGTGAAAAAATGCCAATTATTCATGTAAATGTTTGGAAGGGCTTTGGAGATGAAAGAGTTAAAACCGTAATACAAAACATAACCAAAGTTTTTGTTGACTTAGGCGTCCCCCAAAACGCTGTAGAAGTAATTGTTCACGAAATCCCAAAGACTCATTGGGGAATTGGTGGAGAACCTGCTTCTGAAAAATTCAAGGAACAACATTAAACAAAGGCTAATTATTTTAGAGACTTTGAAATTCTGTCTTCTTAATAGTTTTAGATGATTATATCAAATCATTTATCTAAGTTTGAGTATCAAATTTAACATTTTTAGAGGGTTATTTTAGAATTTATAAAATCAAACCTTATATGAATTCTTGTTTTTTATTATATAGAATATAAATATAATGAGGATATTCAATTGAGTCCAAAAGTAATATCTTTTAGTGGAAAAGGTGGAGTTGGAAAATCAACTCTATTAGTTTTGATGTTAAAGCATGTAATTGAAACTGAAAAATATGAAAATATTCTTGTCATTGATGCTGATCCTGATGCTAACATTGGAGATATAATCGGGAAGGAGATCAAATTCAGTGAAACCATTGGTGGAAAAATGACTAAACTACAGGAAAAAATCCAAAAACGCCAAATCCCTTTAGAAGTATCCAAAAATCAAATAATCGAGTCTGAAGTATTCGATGCTTTAATAGAAATGGATGACTTTGATTTAATTGAGATGGGAAGATCTGAGGGAGAAGGTTGCTTCTGCAGCGTCAATAATGCCCTTAAGCGCATCATAGATGTGTTAGCTAAAAATTACGATATTGTTCTGATTGACGCTCCAGCAGGTTTGGAATACTTCGCACGGAAAACAGGTCAGGACGTAACAGATTTAATAATTGTAACCGATCCAAGTAAAATGGGATTTCATACAATGGAAAGAATCGTTGAAGTAAGTAAAGAAGTGCATTTAAAATTCAAACACATTTTAGTAATAGGGAATCGTTTTCCGGAAGACTTAGAAGAATTAATTTCAAAAAGAATAGAAAACATTGATGATGATAGACTTAAATTTCTAGGCATATTACCCTATGATGAGGAGATCAGCACCCTTAATCTAACAGGAGATAACTTACTTAAATTATCGAATGATAATGCGTTGTATAAGTCGGCTAAAACTTTATTTGCATCAATTGTTTAATTATTAGTCGAAGAAATCCGAAATCCTTCGTTGCTCTGTGTTAAAATCCCTCCAATCATATTTCGGGATATCTCCTGTGTATCTTTACGAAAAAACTATATATTACGGGGTTGCTATCTTCTCGTTTCTATCTCTATTGACAATTGTAATAAGTTTATGGCAGATTATTAATAAGGAAGGAACGGTTACAAAGAAATCAATAGTTTCTTTAATTAGTGGGGTAGTAATGGGAATATTAGCGGGATTTACTACTTGTATACCTTTGTTCCTCTAACTTGAATTTAAATTTTCTCGTTGTCTCAAGAGTAAAACAAAGCTCTAAACTCGACTTTCCAATTCTTAATCGATTACGAGTACTTCGCAAATCTGAGAAATTATAGTGTATAAGCAATTTTGGTTAGTCGTAACAAGTCATAATTCGAGTTCTTTTAGTTCCATTCTAATTGCTTCTGTTTTATCTGGTTTTAAGTCAAAGAATAGCGTGAAAAGAATCATTACTAGTATGATCGGTATCCCTGGAATCAATGTCATTACGATTTTTATAATAGAAATAGATATGGGCAGGAGTTCCAAAAAAGAGTAGAAAAAAACCATTATAATTGGAGCAATAATAACACCCATGGTCGCAAATGTGGTTAATATTCCGTAATAGAACCCTTCTGAATGCTTGCGAGATATAACGGCGTGTTCATCGAAAACATCTCCGATTATTGGGATAAGAGATGCAGTTTCAAGACCATAAGTAAATCCAATGATGCCTATAAAAATAAATGCCGTTAGTATGTTATCTGCAAAGAAAAAAAATGCCACGAGAGCGATTCCCAAAGCAAGACCAGATACTCGGTAGGCATTTAAGTGTCCGAGAAACCACGATGGCAAAAAAATAGCAAGAATGCCGATAATAAACCAAAAAATATACACCAAATCTAATAATATACGGAAAATAGAAGATGCATTTAATACAATAGATGAATAGATGTTCAATAAGATTAAAAAGAGAAAGTTAGAAATCGATATCACTATAAATCGAGAAAGCAAAATCAAGAAGTTTTTGTTCTTGAAGATAGTGAATTTCTGTAAAAAACCTTTAAAAACCCGTTCTTTGGGCGCTTGATTAGGGCTAAAATACGTGTTTATCAACTCTTCCTCTTCTCTTAAGCCTAATATACCAATGAATAAAGGAATAATAAAAAATAAGGCTACGGCGATTGAAGCACCTCTAACATCGAAGTGTATTGGTGCGAAAAAAACAATAAATACCATAATCGCGCTGAGTAATTCTGTTATTGTGCCTATAAATATTCGTTCTTTTGGGTTGCGAAATTTTGTAAAAAGCAGAGCGTAATAGCTCGTGATATAAAGCGAGAACGCTATAGCGTATAGTAGATATAAAACGAAGAAAACTACCCAAAATATCCCCTGATCTAGAACAGGCAACCAGATTAAGATTACGAACAAAATTGGAGTTAATACACCAGAAATCACGATCCACGGAAATCTCTTTCCCAAAGTTCGAGTAAATGGAAAATTTCTGTCTGATAAGGATCCGATTATTGGATAAAGGAATATACTAACGATTCTAAAGATGAACATTACAATAGATACAACTATCACAGCAATATCCCCTTCAAATTTGTAAAACCAATAAGAAAATACAAAAGTATCGAGACTTTTCGCACCAAAAATTGGAATACAAAAAAGGATATAGACCAAAACGGTAGGATATTTGCGAGTAAAACTGGTTACCAAGATTTATCACCTAATTTTTTGTAATTTAACGATAAACTTAAATCTTCTTACTTTTTTGTTTAAAAAGATTCACAATATTTATATCTAAAATAATGTTAAGAGGTGAATCTATCATTGCTGTTACCAAAAAATAAAGTATAATTGGAAGCACCAATATTAAAGTCGAATTTTTAAAGGAGCGACGGTTGCGACGCGATCTTTAGGAATGATACAAATAAAAAATAGAAGCAAATTTATAAAATTACATATAGGTAATTGACAAAAGAACTATAACTGCACTATGTTATCTTGACGATCTTGGCGATCTTGGCGATCTTGACGATCGTTGCGGTGGTGCGTTCTCTTGACGATAAACCGGTACGATTTTTGAGGTGAATTCTTCCAATGTGTAAGGAAAATCGTCTTCACTTG
>SOKP01000269.1 GCA_004375715.1 Promethearchaeota archaeon
TTGTTTTCTGGTTCGATTAATGGCAAATTGTTTTCTTCTATGAGGTGTTTTATTTCTTCTGCAAGATATCTACCTATATCATTATAGGGGTTTGAAGTTTCATTAGATTCTTTATCCACATCCGTATCATAAATCATCTCAGCAACTCCTCCAGAAAATGAATAACTATCAATTGGGACTAAAATTTTGATATCATCCGTCATCATAAGCAATTTAGCAATCTTACTTGTAGCAGGTCCTCTCATCACTTCAAACAACGCTTTTGCATATTCTTTTGTTATTTTTAGAACATCTTCCTCTGGGATGATATCTCCTAAAGAATAACTCATTTTTAGTTCTTTCATAATCCATTCTGTGGGTTCATCTATCCTCCAGATTTTTAAATTTTTATCGATTCCTAATAATCTCCCCCCCACATTGATGCACGAAGTGCTAAGAACATCCCCTTTTGAAGCAATAGCAATGTTACTTGTACCTCCCCCTAAATCAATATTCATTAAATTCTTCTGAGTTCTTTTTGATTGCTCAACAATTCCACTTCCCATAATCCCGAGCGTTGATTCAAAATTTGGACCTGCAGAGGCGCTAACAAATTTTCCTGATTCTGATGATAATCTTTTCACAATTTCCGCAGCATTTTCCTTCTTTGCTGTTTCTCCCGTAACAATAACTGCTCCCGTATCTACCATTTCAGGTGTGATCTCTGCCCGTTCATATTCTTTCTTGCAGAATTCAATAACTTTTTCAATGTCTATATTAAATCTGTCAATTAGTGGAGTAAAAATAATATTTCCCTCATAGAGAATCTCTCGATTAACGAGTATAAATCGATTTGACATATTGAAAAAGCTGGTTTCTCTTTTTAAAGTAAGGCGTGAGAAGATTAGATGGGAGGTGGACGAACCAATATCTATGCCGACACTTAAGAGATTAAGATATTCAGCATTGTGCTCAGCTGAATCAGAATGTCCCATCAATAATTCTGCAGGATAAATCTTAATATCCTCTAGTTCTTCATTATCCTCAATTTTTTCTTCAATCTTTACAATTTTTATTACCATTTCTTTTTCGTGATGTTCTGGTAATTCAATCTTCTCATCAGAATTATCAATCAATGCCTTTTTTTCGGGTGGAATTTCAAAATTCTCGTTACAAACTGTACAAAAATATCGGAGTTCAAATGATTTACTACTTCCAGGCAAAATTGGACCTGTTGTTTTCTTTTTGGTATTTTTATCATTTACTTGCCTTCTCACTCGATCTAAAACTACATTAAAACTAGAAATCATCATATCACAGAGCTCATCATATTCTTTTCCTGGATTTAAAATGGTATTTAGTGCGGTTTTAAACATCATCACATACCTGTAGAAACGAGAAAGATCAGTTATATCTTCTTTTTCATGTTTTTTGATGAGTTTTTCGTGTTCTTTCATAAACTTGCTTGCTAATTCCTCAGAGTCTTGGTGATGGTTTTTCTCTAAGATAATTTTTAAAAAATATTCTAAACTACTTTTCTGAGATTCCACACTAATCTCAATATTCGCGATTCGTTCATTTATATCCATAATTTTACAATCTTTTCTTTGGTTTGAACTTTTCTTCTTGTAATCATAATATTAATATATTGCAAATAATTTAAAAAGTTATGTTTATATATCATAAGATACATTAATATATCATAAAATGGGTAGTAAGATACAATAATATATCATCCTATGTCAAGTGATTCAAAAAAACAGCGACGTACGCTTTTAGAACGTGTGGAAGCAATTTTTAAGTTTATTGATTCACAAAAAAACATTTTTCCTAAAAGCAGATTAAAAGAAATTGGATTAAATCCTCTCGCTGCTGAAAAATGGTTGAAGTTAATTGATTATATTCAAACTCAGCCGAAAATTCGACTTATTCAAACTGAACATAATACTCTAGTTGAAAAAGTTGAAGGAAAATACCAAGCACTTATGCGAAGGATGGTCCTAGATGATACGCTTTCATTCGAACAAAGGCTCCAACATGTAACAGATTATTTAAAATCATTATACTCTCGCGAACGAGTTACTGAATTAAAAAAGGCTACTTAGTAGTAGTAGATAAACAACTATACTCTCGTGAACGAATCTTTAAAGATTTATTATTCTTGATAATCTACTTACAGCTCAGGGATATATTTTCCTTCATGAAACCATGTTCAAGCATGTAAAAGGTTTTCAGAAAATTTAATTATGTATTTTTAAATAAATAGCAGCTTTAATTAAGATAAGTGGATTTTCTTTGCATTTTCCCAAAACAAGATTACATTCGTCGCATAATAAACCTCTTATTTTACCCGTATTATGATTATGATCAATTCTTGGCTTACCAAGTTGCGGAACTTTGTTTTCCTTTATTTGCTTTAGATGTTCGAAATCAATACCACATATAGCACATCTATTATCTTGTTTCTTCAACATTTTTTTGATTTCTAAAGTAGATAAGTTATACTTTTTTAAAAGATGGTAAGATTCATCATATTTTCTTTTGCACTGTTTACACCAAGGATCAAATCCGTCATTTCTATTTCTATGTTTATAAAAAAATTTTGAAGTTGCTGGATAATGTTGTTTACACTTAGTACATTGCTTAAATTTATATTCAGAATTGTTTTCTAAATTTTTAGATTGTTCCAAAAGATTTTTTCTCCATTTAGGCTTTTGGTTGATAAAAATAAAAGAGTAACTTCTTTTATTTGAGTTGAGTCCTTCAAATTAAAGATTTCTAATTTAAATTGCACGATCAATTATTAATTATGGATCTCACGAATAAAATCCTTTGAAGGGTTTCACCAAATGCAAACATGTTAACAACTTGTTTTCTAAACTCTGAATCAACTTTAGATAGTTTAAACATTTTTTTAGATTGCCCTCTTATTTTCGTAAAGGAAATTTATCATTGAAGATTTCAATTTGAAATTTCTAATAATAATAATATAAAGACAAATCTTAAAATTAATTCTACAGTCTTAATTATAGGAAATTAACAGGGAATTATCTTGGAATTGACAAAACTATTTAGTTCAGCTAAAATCGGAAATGTTAGAATTAAAAACAGAATTGTAAGGTCTGCTACTTGGTTGGCAGGAGCTGATGAAGTAGGATATGTAACTGATGATCTAATCGAAACTTATCAAAAGCTTGGTGAGGGAGGAATAGGTTTAATCATTTCAGGTTACATTGGTGTTCATGAACATGGCTCAGGAAACTATAGAATGACACGCCTCTATAATGAAAGCTATAAGGTCGGCCAAAAAAAATTAGTTTCAACTATTCATGATACATCAGACAGCAAAATTGCTGCTCAAATTGCTCATACAGGAAGTAATATTATTAGAGAGGGATATGAGTTAGTAGGGCCATCTCCAATAAAAGTACCTAGATCGATTAAATTAGTTAGAGAATTGTCTATTAATGAGATTCAAGAAGTAATTAAAGCTTTCATTAAGACAGGAACCTACGCTTATGAATGTGGTTATGACATGATTCAACTTCATGGCGCCCACGGTTATTTATTAAGTGATTTCCTCTCTCCATATACAAACAAGCGAAATGATGAATACGGAGGGTATATAGAGAATCGTGTAAAAATAATCGAAGATATATATCACGGCTTAAGAGATAAACTAGGAAAAAAATTTCCTATTATCATCAAACTAAATACACATGATAATCTTAAAAACGGATTAACGCTAGAAGAAGGGAAAGAAATAATAAAAAGTGTAGTAGCATTAGGTTTAGATGCAATCGAACCCTCTACTGGTAGGACAGATCCAAAGTTTACCGACAACAAATCGTTTCCAGCTGTTGTAACTAAAAACCCTGAAGAAGAAAATTATTTCTCACATATCGCAAGAGAGTTAAAGCCATTAATGAATAACTGCGCTTTAATCCTAATGGGTGGAATTCGAAATCCTCTAGCGGCTGAACGATTTTTAGATGAAGAAATCGCGGATTTCATATCATTCAGTAGACCGTTTCTTTATGAACCAGATCTAGCCAAAAGATGGGAAAGTGGCAACCTCGACTCAGCTTATTGTACAAGTTGTAATGCATGTTTCGGTACCGTTCTTAAAGGAAAGATATATTGTCCTGTAAAATGTAAACAAGAAAAGAAATCCATAAATAATTAAACTCTCTTTTTGATTTCTTTCCATTCTTGAGGATGAGCTCGGAAATATCTTCAACTTTAAAATTTACACTATTTTATAAAAAAAATCTTATAAATCCTCGTCTTAAATGTATAGATAACCGATATTCTTTTTTTTTTCAGATTTTATTAAAAATATCTCGATTTTTTAATAAAAAGTAATAACAGACGCTTAAGAATATTATAATTGGGCTATGATTTATAACCAAGTTATGCTATATCTCTTATGGGAAAAAGCGCCCATATTTTAGCATTCTGTTTCCATTTTTTAATCACTTAAATAATAATAATAAAAATAATATTAACAGGCGTTTTTTCTCATTATTCTTTCTAGTTAAATTGCTTACAGAAGAAACAACTAATCTTAAATTTATTCTTGTATTATTGAGCTTTACTGATTAGATCGCGATAATATGACTAG
>SOKP01000241.1 GCA_004375715.1 Promethearchaeota archaeon
ATGCGTAAAAAATTCTTCCATTGTTTCTCTAAACGCGAGGATATCGTTCCGATTTCCGGCAAACATCTTGAAATATATGGGAAACCAGCGATTAAAGCAATGAGCGTATAATATTCCGGGATCGTAGCCCACTCCCTTCTTTATACCATTATGACGACAATACCCCGCATCGGTATCAGTATATTTTTGGTGCCCTTTCTTTTTATTATTGTTACAATTGGAACGTATGAATTGACCATCCCAAATTAGGATTCTAGGGACGATTATGCCATAATTAATGCATTCCTTTACCAATAGTTGAAAGAATTCAAACAGCGCTTCAGGCGGGATTCTGGTCATCACATAACTGATATCTTGTGCCTTTGGAAAGAATTTAGAGTCATGTGTAATGCTGAATAGAGGTGGAAAAGAAAGAAACCTCCCCATTTTCTCAATTCCAGAGTAATCTTTAAAGCCCAAGTTAATTCGCAACATTTCATATGCAAACACATCCTCAATAAACATATCCTTAAACGACACGCCGTGTTCCTCAAGAATCCCTTGGAGACCCTGGAAAAAGCTAAAATCATTAAATTCAAATAAGTTTTCAAAGAATCCGCTAAATCCTTTTAGATATCGATGCATATTCCATTCCAATTTAGAGATCACTCCTATCCCAAAATCTTTAAAACGAGGGATTTTGACACGCGGGAATCGATATAAGTATTTATCCCTTAGTTTGGGTTCCCAATCTATGAAATCATGAATCCTTTTCTGAGAATTAGGTATGATTCTCGGAGCTTGCTTAATATGCGCCCCCCATGTGGGATGTATTGGAATCCAACGAAATCTTTTTCGGGCGATTCTGTAGTCTTTTGGAACGCTCATGTCGTATTTTTCAATAGATTTTAATCCTATAAAATCTGTTAATTGTGTTTGGTAAATTCTGGGCTTTATCTTGTATAAGATTATTATCATGATGAGTCAGTTTTAAGATCTATAATAAACTATTAGGTAATCGCCTATTTATTCTTTTTGGTTAAAAATTAGATCTGTAATTAATCAACTACAAATCTCATCGTTTAAATACTTATTATGGTAAAAAAAAACTTAAAGAACCTAATCTTGATGCTTAAAATTAGCGATCGCCTTTCATGCAATGAAGGTCTCAAATCACACGACATAAATCTAATAGGTATAGAACCATTATAAAGGAAGCAATTAATAAAAGAATAAGTTAAAAAAATATAAAGATTTAAAGTTAAAATTTACTCACTTTATTATATTTTTTATAATAATTTGTGCAGTATTTACTAAAGAATACACTTCACATAAATTCTTACCACGATATATACTAATTATTTTATTAGCTTCGTGTTTGGAAACTTCCTTAGTTTTTACAGAACAGACCTAATTTAAAAATAAAATAGGAAAAGCGTTAATAGAAGAAATCTGCTAAATCGTAGATCCCTATTAATTTTTCTACTGTGAGGTTTGCAAATCATTTTAATTCATCAAATGATTTATTTTGAATAGTTTTTTGATCTTTCCAAAGAAAGACATATATCATTCCAAGATATTTTCCGTAAATTACTATACGCCCTTCAATATCAATATCGTCATCATAAGCTATTATCCCAAACGTATTACTACCTTCATATGCCGTTAAGAAACTCATTAGATCCATATAAGAATTTGAGCTCATAAACGCCCTATCTTTTACATTAGCTACTTTATGGTCAAAGCCTATTCCAGCTATTCGAGGCACTTTTAAATGAAAAAATCTTAATGTATTTTCTAATTCGTTTATACTTTTTCGAGCATTTTCAAGCATTTTATCGCTTACGGAAGACTCTAATTCAACTTTATCAATTTTTTGAGACCCCCTATGCTTTCCCTGAACATCTATGAATGCTATGAAAGGTGGACAATTATCACTTTTATGGTGGTTTTTTATTAATATTGTGAAAAGACCACTCTTTTTTTGATATTCAACTTTTTTTCTAAAACTAAATTTACAGTATGGACATATCATATTCACTAGAATTGTTTCTTTTAAACTACTCATATTCTTTCATACCTATAATCTTGTAAGGGCTTATAAATTTTAGTAAATAGAAAACAATTAATCTATGATAGAGCGTGGATTTTTCGCAATTACCAAAGAATTTTATAATTAACATTAATTCCTACCATGATAAACCTTTCATAAAGCGCAGATCATTTATAATTAGTTTAGCTTCGTGATTAGGAACCTCCATGAAAGCATAAAACTCATTTTGCCAAAATGCTTTTCCTGAAGTAGACGAGCGAATATCTTCAGCAAATTTTATCGAATTTCTTACTGGGAGTAGCATCTCAATAATAGTTTGATAATCCTTTTCTTGATTAACATCTTTTATTTTAGCAGAATACTTAGAAGCTAAAGAAAGGGCATTTTTTACGTAATCGGGGGGTAATTGAATAATTGTGTGATATATCGGCTCGAGAAGGATTAGTTCCGCTTGATTCAAAGCCTTTTTGATGGCATCGTAGAACAATGCGGATAATTCTGTATAAGCGTTTTCTTCGTTAAGTTCAGCAATGGTTAATTCTTTAATTTTAACTTTAATTCCCGTAATTTTTTCACCACATAAAAATCCGGTAGAAAAAATCTTACCTACGATTTCTTCTATAATTTTTTTATAAGTGGGGGCAAGATTTTCATCCATTTTATAAAAAAGCAGGTTGTTATTTTCAAAATACCTCCAAAAGTTTTGTATTTCCTCTGATGTTAATTCTGTTTGTTCCTCAAATAGTTCTTTCAATCTTGTCTTAGGTTTAATTGTTGCCAAATCATGAGTTTGTAAAAACATCGAAGTCTTGTCCTTTATTCTTTCAATTTTAAGTTGAAGAGAATTCCTGGTAGTTTGCGATTTTACAGTGACAAGGGGAGAATCATACTTACAAGATTCTTTGAACACTGCTCGTGGTTCTGAAATAGAAACACTAATACCTCGTTTTTCTATTTCATTTGCTGTGATTTCAAGATGTAGCGGTCCAACTCCCGAAAGCAAAAATTCGCCGTTTTCCTCGTTAATTTCAAATTTAAGGTTTGGGTCTTCTATTAATAAGTTTTCAATTAGTTCCTTCATTTTTTCAAGTTCTCGCAAATACTCCGGCTCGATTGAAACGGTTACTACAGGAGTAGATACATATTTAACCTCTTCAAACGGAACCATTAAACTGGCAAAGTCTTTGTCGATTATAGTCTCACCGCTTTGTAATCTCTTTAATCCTTCAACTGCTACAATGTTACCAACAGGTATTTGTTCGACTTGCTCTCTCCTTTGTCCCATAAAGAGAGCTGTCCTTCTGATTGTATCATAACTGTTTTCTCTTACCAAGAAAATATCTTCTTTCATCGAGCACATTCCAGAAAAAATTCTGCCCGTCCCTATCAAAATATGTTTATCTACTTGGACCTTGCTTAAACAAATAATTGTTGGTCCTTTGGGATCGCAATTTACCATAGCTCTTCCAATATCCGACTCTAAATCTCCCTCCCATATCTTTCCAATCCTGTAAGTTTGCGCTTCTTTAGGATTTGGGAGATGGTCAATTACCATTTCTAATATGGCGTTATGTATTGGAAAATAAACTGCTAAGTCAGCATAACCCTCTTTTGTGTAAGTTTCTTTCTGATAACGAGATCTAATATCAGAAAATTTTAACTCGTTGTTTTCTAAAATACTTAATGTAAAACCCCATTTGTGGAGCGCTGAGCCGAATGCCACGTTTCCATCAGCAGGAGATACTTGCCACTCTTTTTTAAAAGGTTTATCTGCGTGTCTTTTAATAAGCGTATTAAAATCTTTTATAATCCTTGTATATTTTTTTTTTATTTGTTCATCTGTTAACTTTAACTCTCGGATGAGACGATCTACTTTATTAATATAAAGTACTGGTTTTACACCTTCCTGTAGAGCTTGTTTAATCACAGTCTCTGATTGAGTTATTATCTCTTCAACAGCATCAACAACTACTACAACCCCGTCTATTAATCTTAAAGCGCGAGTCACCTTTCCACTGAAATCTAAATGTCCAGGCGTATCGACGAGGTTTATTAGAAATGGTTCATGATCTTCCAGTGATTTTTCGTAGTATAATGAAATATTAGTAGATTTCATCGTTATCCCCCTAGCTTGTTCTTCCTCTAAATAATCAAGCGCGCGCGCTTCACCTGCTAAATCGGGGGATAGTAAACCCGCCTCACTCAAAAGCGAGTCAGAAAGCGTTGTCTTTCCGTGATCGATATGTCCCACAAATCCAATGTTTCTAATATTTTGCGTTTTTTCCATCATATTCAGAATTTCTGAAATCTCCTTCCGACGAGGCATTTTAACTTTTTTCTCTTGTTAATTGTTAATATTATATTACTTACCATGAGTGATTTGATTAAAATTTTAGTTTTATTTGAATGAAATAGGAGCGGGAAATGAAAATTCTCATTACTCAAGATCTTCTTCATTAAGTTATGGAATACACCATGCTTTCAGTTGGGTCAGAGTTTTCCTCGAATCCATTCATTTCCCGCGTGATAAATGTAGATTGGCTATAGATCAAATTCGCCATCTATTATAACAAGCCTTTCTTTGATCTGCAACTTTTTATTACAAAATAACTCGATCGCTTTAGGGAAAATTTTATGCTCCCATTCTAAAACTCTTGATCCTAAAGTATCTTCATTGTCAGTATCATAAACAGGAACGCATTTTTGGATAATTATTGGACCGTGATCTGATTGATTATCAACGAAATGAACAGTGCATCCTGAAACTTTGACTCCATAATCTAACACATCTCTATGCGCGTGCATCCCTTTAAATGAAGGTAATAGAGCGGGATGAATATTCATAACATTACCATTAAAGGCTTCAATAAACATTCCGCTTACTAATCTCATGTAGCCTACTAAAACGATTAATTCGCAGCTATACTTTTGGAACACCTCTATCATTTTTTTGTCATATTCTTCCCTTGGAAGATGAAGATACTTATTAGATTCAATCAGTTCATAGGGAACGTTATGATTTTTTGCTCGTTCCATGCAAAATGCTCCCGCTTTGTTGCATATAAGAATTTCCAAGCTTGCTTTATTTTTTAAGATACCACTTTTACAGGCTTTAATTATAGCTTCTAAATTAGAGCCCGAACCGCTAGCGATCGCGCCGATTTTTAATTCTGTCATAAATTTTTCTAATCCTTTTTATTAAAAAAAATTTCCCTAATGCCTTAATAGATGTGTAATTTAACACCATCTATAATGAAAATGTTTTTATTTGATTAATTTATATAATATATAGAAATTAGAATTAATTCATACTTAAATTTAATCTCTGGTATTTGTATTAATATCAAAGAATTATTCTATTTGTTTGAAAACATTATTTAATGAATAATAATCACTGCATATATAATTTTAAAGGAGTTTGCAATTAAGTTATTTCAATTAATTCAATCCAAAGATCAGATAACTCTAAATCAAATTAAAGTTCATTAGCTTTTACATTTTAAAATTAATAAATAGAATTATATAAAAGAATTGAAAACATATGAGTTTCGAATCAGAACTACAAAGAATTAAAGAACAAATTATTCAACATCTTCCTCCCGAGATAATCGTAAAAAAAATCGAATTTGAGGGACCTGAAATAGCTGTTTACTCAGAGAATTCAAATCTTGAAGCACTTGAAAGTTCCGATGTTCTGAAGGAATTAGCAAAATCTATGCGAAAAAGAGTGGTTTTTCGATGGAATGTAGAAGATCGCAAAGATCCCTCTGAAACTGAAGATTATATTAGAAATTTGATTAGTGAAGACGCAGAAATTACAAATATTGAATTTGATCACACACGTGGCGAAGTCATTATAGAATCAGGAAAACCAGGATTAGTTATTGGTAAGAAAGGTGTAAATTTAAAAGAAATTAGACTGAATACCTTCTGGCAACCGAAAACCATCCGAACTCCCCCTCTTGCTTCGAGAACTATCACTTTAATTAGACAAATGCTTACCAAAGAAAGACAAAATCAGAAAGATATACTCCTTAATATTGGAAAACGAATCCATAGACCTACCTTGTTCAAGGAATTGGATATCCGACTGACTGCATTAGGCGGATTTAGAGAAGTTGGAAGATCTTGTATCTTAATGCAAACGAGGGATAGCAATATTCTTTTAGATGTTGGTTTGAATGTAGGGAACAAGAACGATCAATTTCCTAATTTTGATATCCCCGAATTCTCTATAAGAGATTTAGATGCTGTAATTATATCTCATGCTCATTTAGATCACTGTGGTATGGTTCCATACCTCTTTAAGTATGGATACGAAGGTCCAGTCTATTGCACTCTTCCAACTCGCAACTTGTCAACCATGTTACAATTGGATTTCGTCCAGATTTGTGAAAAAGAGGGAATTCCAATGCCGTACTCAAAAAGAGATGTGAAAAGCGCTGTACTCCATACTATTCCTCTCTCTTGGGGAAAAGTTACTGATATTGCTCCTGATATTAAATTAACTCTTCATAATTCCGGACATATATTAGGATCATCGATAATTCACCTCCACTTTGGAAAAGGAGGTTATAATTTTGTATATACGGGAGACTTCAAATATCAGAAGACTAGACTGCTTGAACAAGCCGCTGTGAAGTTCCCCCGTGTTGAAAGCTTACTTATTGAGTCGACCTATGGTGGACCGCAAGATAGGATTCCCAGCAGACAAGATTCCGAACGAGAACTTAGACAAATTTTAACTTCAACAATTAAACGAGGTGGGAAGATACTTATCCCTGTGTTAGCTGTAGGAAGAGCTCAAGAACTTATAATCGTCTTAGAAGAGTTCATTTCGAAAGGTATCATCGATCAAGTTCCCATCTTTCTAGACGGTTTAATCTCCGAAGCAACAGCGATACACACTGCTAACCCCGATTTTCTTAGCTCCGATTTAAGAGAAAAGATATTGCACCAAGGTAAAAATCCATTTCTGAGCGATTTTTTCACTACGGTCTCAGGTCGAGATGAAAGGGAAAATGTTATTATGGGTGGACCTTGTATAATATTAGCCACTAGCGGTATGCTCATTGGTGGTCCTTCAGTACAATATCTTAAAGCACTCGCAGAAGATAAAAATAATTCTCTTATATTCGTATCTTATCAAGTAAATGGTACTTTAGGGTCAAGAGTTCAACGGGGATTCCGTGAAATTCAATACTCTAACGCTAAGGGAAGAACCCAACTAGTACGACTTAATTTGAATGTTTTCACTTTAGAAGGATTTAGTGGTCATTCATCGCGCAGCCAAATATCTCAATTTCTACGTAGAATTCAACCCAAACCCAAGCTTGTTATAACAAATCACGGAGAAGAGAGTAAGTGCGTGAGTTTATCGACGATGATTCATAAGAAATTAAGGAAAGCAACTAAAAGCCCTAAAAATAGAGAAACATTGCTCCTAAAATAAGCTCTAAGAGATACTTTTCTCATTTTATATTTTATTGTTATAAACTCGTGAAAAATTCACTTGGAATTGCCCTAATTTATATTATTAGAAAAATATAAGTATACACTAATAATAATTAATTTTCAAAAGAGTTGATTTTATGCCGTCAATCGAATTAAAAATAGAACTGGATTCACCTGTAGAGAAGATTTACGAAATTCTTAATGATTACTTGACTCTGCCAAGGTGGAATATTGTAGTATCCGAAAGTACACAGCTCGAACCTAAAAAGTATTTCTTTAAAACGAATGTGGGAGATGTGACCAACACAGAAATAGAAAACATACCCTGTGAAAAAATGACATCCATTCAGGAGGGTAGTCCGATGCAAAAACTTGGATATATTTTTGAAGATAAGGGTGATTCTACTATTGTCACATTATGGGCTGAATTTGAATTGGAGGATCAAAGAACCATTATGGAAATGGCTGGAGATTTATTTTTAAAGAGTTTAAAAGTATATGCTGATTATCTCAGTTCTGGTGGAAACCCCGAAGAATATAAGAAGTCTTTTAGTAAAATTAAAAAAGCCTAAATGGAGTTCCACTATTTTTTTTTATTTCTAATTTACAATAAAAAACGCTGTGGAAGAAATCCTTTTCTTTAGAAAATAGAAAATCCAGTCAATTTTTTTAACCAGCAATTATTTATTACTTTAAAATTGAACATGTGATATCTTTGAGATTTAAAAGGTTAAAAATAAGAGAAAACTCGATAAAAATTACACGAAGGATTATTCAGATTTTAGCTTTTTTAATTATCAATTACATAATTCTCGAAGCTATTTTACCAATTAATTTAATAAGTTTAGAAGGGCTTGTTAAAGTTTTACCTATTTTAAATTCACCAAGAAATCCGTTATCTCAAGGTGGAGGAATTCTAGAATATATCTTTTTTTCCATGGCAGAAGGAGTTTTTCCTTTTTTCCTTATCGGAGTATTATTATTGGTTTTGTTATTCTCGAATCGATTCTTTTGCGGCTGGATATGTCCTATAGGCTCGATTCAAGATGCGTGTGCTGCGATCCCTACTAAGAAAAGGAAATTCAAGATACAAACACATAAAACTCTGTTAAACATGAAGTACGTATTCATTATTATTATCGTAATAATTATTTTCCCTCTGGGGATTACTAAAAATGCAAATATTTTGTTTTACATCGATTTTAAAACTCAGTTAGGTATTTTCGCTCAACAATCCGTTGGATTTTTCTCTTTATCGGAATTTATCTTCGTCTTTTTCCCTTACTTAGTCCAGAATATCTTTCTTCCAGCACAATTTGGTGCTCTCGAACTTGGAGGTTATCTCATCTTATTTTTTTACTCATCGATTATTATATTGTCAGTTTGGTATCCAAGGATATATTGCAGGTATGTATGCCCATTTGCAGCTATTTCTTCAGCAGTCTCGGAGTATTCCTTTTTAAAACTGGCACGAAACCCAGTTAAATGTGTTGGACGGTCTGAATGTGGTATTTGTGAGGATGTTTGTCCGAAACAAATTCGTATCTTAGACGAGCCCTTCGATTTTTTCACAGGAAAGGGGGAGTGTAATCTATGCATGGAATGTAAGGAAAAATGTCCTTACAATGCTATAAATATTAAATTTGGAAGTGTATGATCAGTCTCTATTAATCCTAATAAATGTAAGTGAGTTAATACGTGGATCCTAAAAATCTTAAAATCTATAGACTTCATATGAGACGAGATTCAGACATAAAAGAGAAAGCTATATCTGATTCACAAGCCGTAAGATATTACGAAGAAGATGAAGAATCCAAAATTGATATTCGACCCGCATTCTTTCGAGATGTTGATCGTATTGTTCACAGTAAAGCTTACGCTCGCTATATAGATAAAACTCAGGTGTTTTTTGGCATTAATAACGCAAATATTACTCATCGTTCTTTACATGTTATTTTAGTAGCCAGAATTGCGCGTCAAATAGGACGAATTTTGAAATTTAATACTGATTTAATAGAAGCGATAGCTTTAAGCCATGATGTAGGACATTCTCCATTTGGACACTTAGGTGAAGCTATATTAAACGATATAAGTTTGAAAAATCATATGGGTGTTTTCAACCATAACGCTCAAGGGATAAGGTGGCTATCTACTCTTGAAAAAAGATTTCC
This sequence comes from Promethearchaeota archaeon, assembly GCA_004375715.1. Taxonomy (GTDB): domain Archaea; phylum Asgardarchaeota; class Lokiarchaeia; order Sigyniarchaeales; family SOKP01; genus SOKP01. The sequence goes on from SOKP01000241.1 coordinate 9,658, forward strand.
TGACAAACCAGCAAAAGGATTAAATTTAACCCTTCAAGTGCTAGATGGCGTTCTATGTCACGATGGTGAAGTTAACGAGATAGCGTTGAAACCAGTAACAATAAATGGGAAGAGCTGGGAAGATCATTTTAAAGAATATAAAGAAAGTTTCAATGTTAATCAAATTAAGAGAATACCTATGTCTTTTGAAGGCATCGCAGTAAGATTTGCGGATTCTGTAGCCTATATTGGCCGAGATATTGAAGACGCAATTCTATTGAAAATAATTAAAAGATCAGATATCCCTAATAGTTGTAGAAATGTACTTGGCGATACTAATCGGAAAATTATGAAAACACTCATCATGGACTTGTTGAACACAAGTTTACATAATGATAGAATCGGTTACAGTGAAAATACTTTTGAAGCGTTCCAAGAATTAAAGAGATTTAATTATGATTGCATATATAGTAGAAGAGATATGCACAAAAGTGAAGATTCTAAAATTTCCTACTTGGAAAATCTAACAAAGCAATTCAACCTAATTTTTGAAAATTCTCTCCGAGATTTAGAGGAAGAAAACTTTAAAGCTCCTATTTTTATCGACCACATAGAATATATTGATGATGAAAAATACACTACCTATTTAGAACCAAATAAGCAAAATGGAAATCTTAAGTTAATAGCTCGCGATTTTATCGCAGGTATGAGCGATAAGTATTTTCATGAGATTTTTTCCCTATATAAAACTGATTAGATAAATCAATTTTATATGTGAATTATCTTTCCAAAAATAAGTGGATTACACGAGGAGGATAAGGTATTACTTTTAGTTTAACGGGGTTTTGTTTTTTTCAGTTTCCCAAAATACGCAGAAAACGCGTAATTTCACGGGGTATTAATACTCAAAAGAGCATTAACAAAAACAAGTTTTTTTTTATAATCCTCCATGTAAACCTAGTGTAATCCAATACTTCATAAGGTGATACTATAATAAAAATCTATCTTTATTCAAAATTAAGTTTTTTTTTTACACTATAAAATCTTAACCTTTAGTAGGCTTTTTGGATAAGCCTTAGTTCAAAAGAAAAAGATTTTTTAGATAATGCCAACTATATTTATCATATCAAAGCCCAGTGGTGTAGCGGTCAAGCATCTGGGGCCCTGAACCCCGTGACCACGGTTCGAATCCGTGCTGGGCTATTTCTATTCCTTTTAGTTTGATTATTGAAAATCAATCTATGTATCATTGAGTTATTTATCCCGTTCTTTTAATAATATGATATCCAAATTTAGATTTAACGGGCTGAGAAATTTCTTTGATCTTCAATTTTGTACACGCATTCCAAAATTCAGCTACCATATCCCCTTTGGCAAATTCACCCAAATTTCCACCTTTTTTCTTGCTCGAACACGTAGAAAATTGCCTTGCTAAATTTTCAAAGTTCTCTCCGGCTTGAATATCTTCGGAAAGCTCTTGAGCTTTACTAAATTTATCAACTAAAATGTGACTGGCTTTTATTTTACCTCCACGGATTGGTGCCCCTCCACCTTTAGAGCCAGAACTTTTTGAAGCTTGATTTTTTTTATCATATCCTTTTCCATACTTTCCCTTTCCCATAGTTCAACACCTAAAGTTTTATAACACTCCTTTTTCTTTTCGCCTTAATTCCGCTTTTTTAACCATTATTTCCAGAAATAAGTCTTTTGTGGTATTGGGTGGAATAAGCTCTTTCTCTTTTTTCTCGAGAGTTATGGCTTCTTCTGAACAAGTTACGACGCAATTACCGCATCCTATACATAGATTTTGGTTCACAGTTGCTATATTTTCAACCATTTCAATAGCATCCATTTGACACCTATTCAAGCAGGTTTCGCAACCAATACATAAATCAGAATCAACACTTGCGATAAAATTTGAATGAAATAACTCCCAAGGACGCTCAAGTTTTTTTATATTAGTTATTAAATCGCAACAACATCCACAGCAGCAACAAATGAAATTTGGATCTAATGCATTGCCCGGTTGAAGGATTAGCCCTTCTTCCTGAGCTCTTTTAAGAATGAGAAGGGCTTCATCGTTAGTGACAAACTTACCGTTGTCAAGATCTACAACATGATGGGCAGAACTATTTAATGCGAAGCAATGTTCTCTCATATCAGTTTGTTTGCACGGTTTATTTATAAGCTCTTTACCTTTTTGACAGATACATTCCATAACTGCGATCTTATTAGTTTTTCTTATAATTTCACTTAATTCATCGAATGTAGCTATATTATGCTCGGGTGTGATGCTTTTTTCAATGGGTATTGTCCTTAATTGATTAATCTTTGTACTTATAACTTCATCCCGATAAGCTTCTTCAAAATAATCCTCAATATCCTCATAAAAATCTTTCGTAAGCGTACCGACTTGATATTCGTACATTCCCACTGCTAAAAATGCTAAATGATATCGTATTTCTTCTCCATTACCTTCATCGGTTCTCTGTAAGTTTATTGCCCCATTGTGGTACATATTATCTAAGACCTCCCTTAATTCGTCTTTAGATGCTACTATTTTTTTCACGCGTCTGTAAATCTTTTCTACAGATTCGGGTATAAAACTCATTTTCACCGCTATCTCAGCTTCTTTAGGAGTAAAAAGTGCTTTTAATATTCGAAGTTCTACTCCTGATTTTGTTTCTGGAAATCCTATTGGTAATGTATCTAAGCGTTGTTGTAAATTTCTAAATATTTCAGTATCTTGTGCAGACATATTTTCTTTCAAAATGTGAATTGTGATATTGTTTTAAATTAGATATTTCTATTAAAGTTAATCCCGACTAGTTTTAAGTATCAAATTCAATATAACTAATTTATTTAATCCTTATGTAGAATAAAACAAGATTTATTTAAGCTAAATTTAACGCTTAATTAACTATTAAATAACGGAAGTTCTTAATTTCTTTAATCCCATTTATGTCGACTACAATATTCTGAAAATCTGCGACGTTCCCATCGAAAATAATTGACATTATGAGATTTTCTCCTTGGAAATGTTGATTTTTATTAACAATTTGCTTCATATATTTACTTTCGATTTTGTTCAGTTTTCTCTGAACAATCGGATCATGGGGCACTATTATAATTAGATTTCCAATAATGTTTTTCTCAATCGAATCGACATCTCCAAAAGAATCGAAACTTGATACTTCAATATCAGACATTAGTCTTAATAAGGCATCTCTGATTAGTTTGGATTTGTTGGCGTATTGGTTTTTTGAAACAAGTTTATTGATAAATTTTTTTAAACTTTCATTGATAGATATGCTAATTATGGGCATTTAATTCAAAACTCTTTTCACTTATATTAATATAAATTCACGAGAACATTTATAAATGTTTTTCAATAAAAAAAAATCACAGTTTTATGGCTCGAGCAACGACATTTTTGATTTTTTCTACATCGTTCACTAACTTCTCGGCATCATCATCGCTGATTTTATCATCTTTGCCATATTTATTCAATTGAGTTAGCCAATATTCAACTCTACCTAAGATAGCTTCATTATCTCCTATAATTTTCCTTAAACGGACAAATGTGTCATGCAACTTGTTTCTTATATTCTGTGCCTTCCATCTAAGCATACAATAATCGCTGATTTCAGCTAAGTTCTGTGTAATTGCCATAACATCTATTGTTTTCTCTCTTTCCTCTGATTTAATTTTTCTGATTATGTTTATCTGCTCAAACAGTATCTCTATAATTTTTGCTAAGAATCCTGTGAGCATTCCTGCGTTTCCACACCATACCCTTACTTCTAATGACTGACTTGTTTCAGATACATAGATACGTGTAATTATTCTTCCGCCAGTAGTTTTTGCCTCAGAACAGAACCATGCTTCAGCTTCGTAGTTTCCTTTAACATCAGAGCCTTCATGAGATGTTACAGCGCTAGTGTCAAAGTTTTTTAGAGTTCTTATCGCAGCCCTATAAGCTAAACGAGGGTCTAAGTCAGCAATTAAAAATGCACGAGCATCGTTTCCTAGGGTTTGTATTGCGATTTGACAATCCTCTATAGTGCTCATTGAGGTACACACAAGAGGACATTTTATTGTCACTTCTTTCTTTTTTATGTGTTTAGTGTGTTTTTCACCCGTTGCGTCTTTAAAAATCACAGTTCCGCCAATGTTTGACGTACCGCAAGTTTTGGGTTCAAGATAAAAATCTACTCCCCTACTATTATTGGCTTCAATCACGGGAATACTTACCAAAGGTTGCTTTACTTTGAAGTTAGACGGTGCATCCAATAAAACTTTAACATTATTTATAGCCATACTACTTTTATTCCGCACAGCTATTTTCATGTGTACTTGTCCACCCTCGAAATCATAATCCCTTACAATTTCTATGGTTCCCTCGTCGACAGTCATTGCTTTTTTATGTCTTGGACGCGATGTTGTAGATGAAGTGCGTGGTACCGAGTATGCCGTAAACATTCGTTTTCCTAAATCAATAAAACCATCGATATCTCCATTTCCAATCAGTTGAGCAAGATTCTCTTCTATACTTGATTCGGTTACGCCTAATCTATTTGAAAGTTCTCTTAGTGGCATCGTTCTATAGGCACGAGCGATTTCTTTTATTTTCGTTTCGAGGTATCTACGCGTCATAAATTCTCTGCGTTGCGTAAAAATGCCTTTAACTTTGCCAGATTTAATGAGTTCATGAAGACTTTTTCTTGCTAATTCTACAGCTATCTTTAATTTTGTAGCAAGCTTAGAGAGCTCAAATAAACCGACTTCTTTTGAATATGCTTTAATTTCTTTATAGATTTGATCAGATATAATAATTTCATTACCACGATCGGCAAAAAATCCGTTTACTGCGTTGGTTCTCATTAGATTGACACAAAAAGATTTTATCAATTCTCCTGGGACATCAAATATTTTCGCAAGTTTATCTAACGAAACCCTTCCCTTTTTATTAATCTCTTTTATTAAACGATCCATTATATATTTCTGGGAGTAATAGAATTGTTTTGTTTGAGAAAAGGAGCCCTTAATTTGAAACTGACTAATCAACTTGTAAATGACTTTTATAGCGGCGTCTGAACTCATATCGAGCATTTCTCCCAGATCTGCTACTTTCAATATACCCTCGTTTTGAATTTTCGATAAAATTTTCTCACGGATTTCGTAAGATATGTAGTAAAAAATCTGGTTCTTCTGATCAATAATACCGTAAATTCGTTCCTCTTCAATGTATTGGTTAATTAATTTAACCATTTGTTGAGCAGTAAGATTGAATGATTCGGTAATAGTGGAGAAGTTAGCAATTGAGGCTCTCTTGAGAAATTCTATGAAACAGTTTGGACAAATTTCTTTTCCAACTATTCTTTTGAGAGATCTTCTGCATAGGTTTAACCTATATCCTTTAATTAGGTTATATTTCGTAGCTTCTCTAGCTAACTGTTCTTTAGTAGGAAAAAATAAGCCGGGAGATTTTAAGTAGGAGTTCCAACTGCATGCTTCATCAATGCACTCTAAATAATAATGACCAGATGATAATCTTTCTAACCTTAAGAGAGAATCGCACTCTGGACATTTGCTATTTTCAATAACAGTGCACTTGTAAAATTTCTCAGTAGCACTCGCCTTAGAATAATGTAACCCATGTTTTCTACAAAGCCAACTTTCTGTTGTAGCCATATGGTTAATGCAAAAACTTGATTTGCATTTCTCACAAGTAAAAGAAATGTTTTGGGATTCACAAAATTTGCATTCAACCATTATTTGCTTATCTCCATCATTGGTGAAAGATTACAATTAGTTATAATATATATGAAAATACTGATATAAATTATTTTATAAGACCAATATTGATTAATTTGAATAATTAATGAGTTTTTAATTTTTTGATTAAAAATATAAGATTTACTGTTTTGCTTACAGTTACCTATAAACTTTCTATAGGAAATACAGATATTCGCAAAAACGATAAAATCATTACCACAATATTGAAAACAATGATTATAAAAATCATCAAATAGAAAATCGCTTTCTTTCTTTTAATATTTGGCTTGACCATCTGCGAGGTCCCATATTTCGCTAACGCAAGTGGAAAGAGCCCCACGAAAGTCCCAATCGAAAAGTAAAAAACAACTAATAAACCTTCGATAAACCCATATCCTAATGAGAATTGAAACGATTGAGAATATATAATTAACTCAAATATACAAGGAGCAAACCCCGCTAAAATACCAAAGAAAAATGGAGTCTTCTTTAATCCCCAATCTAAAGCTGAAATTTCCTTCGAATACCTCGAGTGAGGCGAATAGTCTTTTTTTATCAAAAAGAATAAGATAGCGATTCCAGCGATCATAGACGTAAAAGCACCGAAAAAGTTAATGACATAAGGATCTGGTGTGAAAGTCGGAAAGACAAATCTTGGGACTTGTGTAATTAAAACTGTAACAGATGCAATAATCATATTTGCACAAATTAAACCCAATCCATAAAGCGCTAAGATATATATGCTTTTAGTAGGGGTTTTAGCTATTCCGAAAGACCAAAAAAAGAAGATAGCTTTATCTTCACATGGAATAGCAGTATGTAAGATTCCTAATAAAAACGCGGGCATAAAAATGATTAAGTATTCTTGAACCATATTATTTCTAATGTGTCTTTTGGATTCGTTTATTATTATATCTATTCAATTTTTCAAGTAAAATGTAGAATAGAAATTATTTAACTTTAATCATTCTGTTTTGAATTTGTGTTCATTAAAGCGGGAACATAGGGCTGTTAATTTAGGCAAAAACTTGACCTAAATCACATTTTCATTAATGTTTTAGTATGCAATATCTGCTGACTCCTATAAAAATTAGAATTAAAAAGATTGTAGACGCAAAATTAAATGGAAAGAATAGTT
>SOKP01000194.1 GCA_004375715.1 Promethearchaeota archaeon
GAGGTGCCCAACCAATTGTAAAACCAATTTTCTCCTTTCCTTTAATAAAATTTAGGATTAATTCAAGAGTGCTGTTATTGATTGAGCTGGTTACTAAGTAAACACCTCCATTATTCAGGAAGTCTCGATATTGGTGCTCATCAGAAGGTAACCTATCGTTTTTTTTAGGTCGGGGGAATCCTAAATGACTGTGCACATCGATAAATTTGAGTCCATCTACTGGTTCAGGTATTATTTTTTTAGACATCTAAATCTTAGTTAGATAATTAAAAATTAGTTATAATCTTTATTTTGCTATGCTTCCAAACTAACATAATACATGTATTAATGCAAAATGCATCTGCTTAATTAAAATTAATGAAGAATTGCTTAGTAAGATTATTTAAAATTAACTCTCCAAATTGGATCTATCGGAAACCCTTTACTTTTTAAATCATTAACTATTGATGGAATTTGACTATATAAAATTGAAGGATCAAACTCCCAAGAGGAATATTTGTCAAAAACAATACATTTCACTTTATCATTTTTCAAATCAAGTAGTTTCCTAAATAAAATTCCATACATTGCAACTTGTGGAATAACGGGTAAAAAACTCGACTCCTCGGGTTTATAATCACATAAATAGAATATCTCATCAGTTGGATTGTATAATAGATAATCTGTATGACCCGTAACATAATGTTTATCATTATCTACTTCAGACCATAATAACAATTCAGAAGCTAAAATAAAATAATATTGAGATTTAACCTTAAATGCATAGTTTTGCAAGAAATAATGTTTAATATTATTGGAAATACTAAAAACACCATCCTTATCCTTATAATAAATCTCTGCGTCGAAAACCATCTGGGACAATTCTTTTCCATAGGTTGAGTCAATAATTATATGATTTCTTCTCTTTAAATCAATTTCATAAGGATAAAAAAAAGAGTTGAATAATTTATTTTCTTGAGAACCCTTAATTCTAAACATAGAACACCTAAAACCTCTTAATATATCAAGATTAAATAATTGTTCCTCAATAATCTGGAATAAATTTGATAATTTCTGTATTAAATTCACATCTTTAATCTGATTCAAGTAATCTGAATTGTATTCAAAGGGAGCTTGTCTTAAAATTTTAATTTTTTTATCGTATTTATACTTAAATTCTAACACTTCAGCTAAAGAAAGTCCCTTATTCTCCAAAAGAGATTGAATTCTATCTTGAGACAACTCCCATTTCAAAGTAGAAAACAAGTTAAAAAATTTTCTTAAACTAGCTTTTTTACTCATATTAACATAAAACTTTTTTGATACCGAAGTATTATTTGAGTAGATCTCCATTTTTCGCTGATAATTGTAAACCTGTGAAAGTTCTAAATCCAATCGGGAACACAAATCTTTGAACCACAAAACAGCAGATTCTTCAGGTCGAATAAATCTTATTTCTAACGATCCTCTTGCATTTACAATTATTTGACCTGCTATTTCAAACATACCTTTTAAACATGAAATCATAAAAACCTTTCTTGTAAAAATCCATTTGGGAATAACGGGAACATTCGAAATTTCGGAGATGACTCCCAATTTCATCAATTCATGAAGAACAACAATACTATTAACACGTATATATGATATATCTTTACCAAAATATAGTCTCTCCTCTTTTAGCAAAAAAATCTCAATTAATAGTTCCTTTATATAGTCTAAGAAAATTTGATTTTTACAAACACCTGATAGATTAATCCTGATTCGATCTTTTTCTATGTATCCTTTAGCAATAAGAATTCCAATAAATTCTGCTAATTTTCTACTATATCTTATGTTTAAAACCTTATTCTTACGATAAAAACCCAATATAGATTCATATTCAATCGACCTTCCTAATAAATTCTGTAGTTTCTCAAAACTCTCTTTTGTTAAAATACCTGATTTTCGGAAATTTGAAGTCAATTCACAGTGCCCAATAATACCATTATGTGTAATTTTCTGATTTTTGTATTTACTTTTAAGCTCTTGGAGAATTGAACTAAAATTTTCTAAAATGTGAATATTCTCGCTAGGGTGATTAACGAGGGACCCAGAGAGATTTTTATCATTATCGGAACTAGAGTTTTCGTTTGGAGACATTATATGAGATTTATCTTGATTAAGAGATTTAAAAAGCCCTAATTTTTTATCAAAGTTTAAGGTATTTTTATTAATGCTTAATTTAATTCCTGTGCTAATGTCATTAATATCGGATTTTGTAAATTTCACAGTTAATCCTTCTTTATAAAATTCATGATAAGCAGAAAATCTATCAAAAGCAGTTATTTTTGCTTTATTGATTTCTTTACTTTCAGGATTCAATCCGAGAAGACATCTACATGTACCAACGTTTAAAATTTGATCATAATTACACTTAATTTCTTTTAAATCCATTTTGCGCGTATTTTCTGGTGAATTTATAATGTCATTATGTTTTAACATGTTCTTTTGCCAATCCTTCACGTAATTTCGGAGGCTTTTAGAAAGTGATTTAAGCTTTTGATGATCAATGAGGATCTCGGAATGAGCTCTCAGGTGCTTGAGAATCCTCGTGTATTGGATGGTAACTTCATCCATTCCGTCCTTAATTGTCTTATTCACGAGATTTGGCTTGAAATCACCTCCTTTTTTAAGTGCCTTAATCTGTTTCTTGGTCAATTGCTTGAGATACGCATTCGAAATCGTATCCATGTAACGTGAAACAATGGGCGCTCCCCTTCCAACCGTGATGCAATACACCCATCCTTCTACAAACGAGGTAACTTCATCAGGGAATTTTGATTTTACACCCTCAAGTAATTCACTTGGCGGGAGTCCTGCTTTATCAAACAAGCACGCTAACGCAGCATCCACGAAATCACCGATCCTTTCATCAACATAGACTAAAGGAATGTGATGTTTCTTGCATTTAGGATGCTTCCCAAAACCTAAGAACCTAAATTTAAGAGGTTTAACTCGTGTCATGTACGTGCACCCAAAATTTGAGCAAATAGCTATACGATCCTCTCCCACGGTTTTCCGTGATACATTAGTATATGCCTTCATGAAGTTAATCTCCCCTCAAGTTGTTTTATGGGTTTTTTATTCTTCACGCTTGGTGTTTTTTCTAATAGGCTCTCCAGCTCTCCTTCTAAATTATTATAGTTTATTTCAAGTTCCCCGTAAAATTCGCTGAATTGCGCATGCAAGCACTTTTTCACCAAACAAATGTTTTTTACTAATACAACTATGAATTTGAGGAATCTTGGATGATCATAGATGCTTTCCTCTGAAAAAATATGAATTAAAATGGACAGCTTCTCAGTTAGGGTTGATAGTTTATAGATATGTGATTTGTCATTTTCATAATAAAGAGATCGAATTTCCTCCTCAAGTGTTTGTCCATGTTTTTTAACTTTTTTTAACAAGGTTATAAATTCATGAGATAAGGATTCAACCTTTTGTTTTTGGGTAAGAAATTTTGTAGTTGTTTCATTCTCAATGGAAATCGAATTGGATCGAAATCGATATCTTATGACTTCAGTCTTATAATTGAAAAAAGTTCGGAGTTGGCGTGAAAGTTCTTTTATTTTTCTTACGCCCTCGAGTTCATACCAATCATTAAAAATATCATCATATTCTAATTCAATATATTGTTCTTCAATATAGTCTGTCATAATTTACTATTTTAATTTTAACTTATTACTACCCACCTATAGCAATTATATTTAAAGAACAAAATTTTTAATCAATCAAATTTATTTAGTTGATATAATGACCGAACAATTAGAATCGAAACTAAAAGAGTTAGAAATTAAAAAACAGGAGTTACAACCAAAAATTGATGGCATTCAAGCACAAAAAGCTGAGGAAATCCAAGAGTTAAATAGAAAATACGATCACATGATCCTGGACGCTAACAGTGAAGTTATTGAGTATGAAAACAAAATTATGAACGAAATTATTGATTTATTTTCGAAAGCCGTGATGGATGAGTTTGACGCGAAAAGAAGCACAAGTGAATATATGGTTACAGAAGATTTTAAAGATTTTAGGAATGGTGTTTCGAAAATTGAGCTTTTTCCAAGAGATTTAATAGATAGATTAGATAAAGTCATCGAAGGCGGCCTTATAGAAAATGTAGCCTACGACATAGGGAAAATCGAAGCAAGATATAAAAGAAAATAGAAAAGAGATTTAATTTCATCTTTTTCTTTATCCATATAACCGATTTTTAGTCTCATTCTTGGTAATATGTAGATAATAGTATGTTAAATATGTCTTTGTAAGGCAAAGTTTTTCAAGATTAAGAAATAATAAGTAATTCGGTAAAATGGAAATATTTGAAGAGGAAATAGAGATTTATAACGCTAAAATGAGGTTGTTAACCTGGTTATACGACGAGATAAAAATCCAATCTGATATTTCCAAAGATTTACTTAACGAAAAAGGTCAAAAACTACCGCTTAATCATTAATTCATTTGATTACTTATTGTGTTAACATAATTTTAATATTTCTTCAATAATTTTCTTAATATAAGATAAGTAATCCTCTAATTTACCTTTTCTTGGAATATGAATAAA
>SOKP01000280.1 GCA_004375715.1 Promethearchaeota archaeon
TTTGGAAAAGCAGTGGCAGAAGAGGTTCGAGATGTTGGCGCGCATATGTTATTAGCTCCCGGAATTAATATCCAAAGAACTCCAATGAATGGTAGAACTTTTGAATATCAAACAGAAGACCCCTACTTAAACAAAGTTCTAGCGGTAGCTACTGTTAAAGGAATTCAGAGTCAAAGAATAGCAGCTTGTGTGAAACATTTTGTATGCAATAACCAAGAAACAAACCGGTTTACGGTTAGCTCCGAGGTAAGCGAGCGAGCATTGCAAGAAATATACCTACCCGCTTTCAAAGCAACAGTTCTGGAAGCAGATGCGTGGTCTTTCATGACATGTTATAACAAGGTAAATGGAATCTATGGATCGGAAAATGTCAATTTATTGAAAGAAAGATTGATGGGAGAGTGGGGTTTTAGAGGATTTACCGTGTCTGATTGGAACGCAACCGCTAATACAAATACAGCGGAATGTGTTAAGGCTGGGCTCTCACTTGAGATGCCTACTGCAAAAAAATATAACAAGACAAATATGAGAAATGCTTTTGAGGAAGGAAAATTCACGGAAGAAGATCTAAATGATAACATCAGAAGATTAATTAGAGTTATGTTTCTTGTTGGATTGTACGACGATGAGAAAGCAATACCTAAAGGTAGTAGAAATACTCCTGAACATCAAGCAGTAGCACGGAAGATTACGGAAGAGGGAATTGTCCTCCTGAAAAACGAAAACGCCAGTTTACCATTAAATATTAATAGCGTAAAAAAAATTGCTGTGCTTGGTCCGAACGCAAACTTAAGAATAGAGGGAGATGATATTATGTCTGGCGGGGGTAGTTCGATTAATTTTCCTCCATTTGAGATTAGTCCTCTTGATGGGTTAAAGGAAAAATGTCTAAACCAGGTAGAACTCACGAAAATACCATCAGAAGCTGACGCAACGATTATATTTGCGGGATTAAATCATGACAACGGCATGGACGCAGAGGGTGAAGATAGGAACTCGTTTGAATTACCTAGTGAGCAAATTGAACTAATACAGAAAACTGCGAATGAATGTGCTAACACAATCGTAGTTCTAATCAATGGAAGCCCTGTATCCATGAATAGCTGGATAGATAGCGCATCATCTGTTGTTGAAGCATGGTATGGAGGTATGGAAGCGGGAAAAGCGATTGCAAACGTACTTTTTGGTGAAGTTAATCCTTCTGGAAAACTAACAATGACATTTCCAAAAGAACTTTCAGATTCGCCTGCTCATGTTTCTAGAAGAACATTTCCGGGTGATAACAAGGTGTATTATGACGAGGGTATATTTGTTGGTTATCGTCATTTTGATACGAAAGATATTGAACCACTTTTCCCTTTTGGTTTCGGTTTATCGTACACTACTTTCACTTACGAAAACTTAATGATAGACAAGAAAAAGATAAGAGACAATGATGTAATTAAAGTATCCTTTGATGTCACTAACTCTGGAAAAATTAAAGGGAAAGAAATTGTTCAATTATACGTACAAGATATTGAATCAAGCCTAGAAAGGCCAACTAAAGAGTTAAAAAGGTTTGAAAAAGTCTCTCTACATCCCAACGAAACGAAAACAGTTATATTTGAGTTGAAAAGAGAGGATCTTTCCTTTTATAGCGAAACTGTTAACTCTTGGGTTGTTGAAAAAGGTGCATTTAATATACTAGTTGGTAGTTCTTCGAGAGATATTCGACTCCAAGGAGAAATTGAATATCTAGAATAAATGAAAAGATAATATAGCATTTAACTATTAATTTTTTACTTTCTTGAAAATTCTTGCTCTAAAAATAGAAATAGAAAAAAAAGAAAATAAATTGTAGTTAAACAATAGTTAGAAATTTACTATTCAAAATATTGTGCGCCTTCTTCCATAGCGATAGCGAGGATTTCTCCATATGCAATTGCATCTTGCAGGTTTCCATCTATTACTAAATCACCTGACATATAAGCGCTAGTGGAGTCCATCTCACCAGAGGACAGCCCTGACCAAGTTGCACCTGTTGCAGACATGGTAACACTCGGATCATCACCATCTCCTTCACCATAATCCACTTTCCCGTCCCCCAATTTTACCCAATATTTAAAATCAGCGTCTGTAACTATGAGTTGAACCACCATTGCATCAATGTCTTCTAATTCTTCTTTTAAATCCTCGCTTTCATCAACCATTTGCTTAACAAATTCGTACATTTTGAGAGCATCTGAGGGTTTACTAGGCCCCTTTTCTCTCATTTCTTTTAACTCTTTTACTAAATTTTCGTCAACCATTTTTTATTTCAACTTGTATTAATACAATAATTATAGATTAGATTACTTTGTTAATTATAGTTTAGATTTCTTTGTTAATTTATTTAAAGTTTTATTTTTTGTCGCTTCATGCACTAAAAATATCAAAATAATGCTGTTTTAATAGATTGAAAGGGGTTGACCTTCATCTAAAACTTTTTAATTTTGAGCAAATTAAAACAAATAATACTTAATTTATCTCTATTTTTAGAAAATGCTAAAAGTTGGAATTATTGGAACAGGCGATATTGCAAATTTAAACGTGTTAGGATACCTCCATTCGCAAGACGCCGAACTTGTAGCTGTAAGCGACATTGATATTAAAACAGCCGGAGAAAAATTAGAAAGATGGGGATTACGTACAACGAAAATCTATCTTGATTACAAAGAAATGGTAAATCGCGAGGATTTAGATATTGTAGAAATTCTCACCCCTCACCACCTTCACGGACCCATGACTGAATATTGCGCAAAAGCAGGAGTTTCTGGAATTTCCGTGCAAAAACCGATGGCACATACTATTACTGACTGCGAATCAATGATTCGAATATGTAAAGACGAAGGAGTCAAGCTTAAACTCTACGAGAATTTTAGATTTTATCCCGTTTACTTGAAAGCAAAAGAGTTATTAGATAGTGGGGCAATTGGAGAGCTTTTAAATTTCAGGATAAACACCATTGGTACAGGAGGTCCCAGTATGCATGTTGGTCTTAAATCACATAAATGGCGTATAAATATAGATACATGTGGTGGAGGTACTTGGATATACGACGATGGAATTCACAAATTTTCTATGGCTTTGTGGTTAATGGGACAAGAAAGAGTTGAAAAGGTTTATAGTTGGATAGATTATTTTGCAACCTTCATGGATTCACCAAGTATAATTTTCTGGAAATATCCAAACAAAAACGACAGCGATCCTCCAAAATTTGGTTCAATGCAATTTACTCTCGCTCCTAATCTTTATTATCCGAGTAATTACTACAATTGCGATGAATTCATCGAAATATCAGGAACAAAAGGGATGATGTGGATTAACCAATGTACTTCTGGAGGAAATTTTATATCTAAAACTCCGCAAAATCCTCCCATTGTAGTTTATAGAGACGGAAAAGTTAATGTTTACGGCGAAGAATTACCTCGCGACTGGCGCTATTCTTTCATAAATTCAACGGAACATTTTATTAGGGCGATTAAAAAAGGAACTGATCCCATATACACTGGAGAACAAGGGAGAAATTTGTGTATTTTTGCTAAGATGCCTTTTATCTCTCAACAAAGAAACGAAGAAGTTACGTGGAATGATATCACCTCAGAAAACGAAAAAAACCGATCATGCATCATAGAAACACCAAAAGATTTAGACGAATCTGGAATGATCAAGTATTATAGAAGATCTCGTGAAGATTTGAAAGAAGGGATAAAGAAAGGATTAGAGAATAAAACATTTAGATATCAATACGAACGGTAGTCTTATTTCAAATAATTTTGTTAAATAAAACTGTCAAGTACAACCTCTTTGCTTATTTGAGCTGATTTTATTGCTGCTAAATTAAATTTTAGAATCTTTCTCGCATCTTCGCCAGATAATATTGGTTCTTTATTGCCTTTAGCAACATCTATTAAATGTTTCGTGGCTCCTATAAAGCTATTTTTCCAGTCTTTGTTAAAATTTTCGTAGGTTTCTACTTTTCCGTCTCGAGTTATGACGATAGGAGCAAAAATTTCTGAATTTGACATCAAGTTTCCTATAGAGGTCCCTTGGTTGATTTTCATTATTCCTCTACTTGCGATGATTTCTATAAATTCGTCCGTAGGGTAATATTTAGAAGGAATTTGCATTTCTGGCATCAGAGAAAATTCCATATGCCCATATTGAGGAATTACATGCTCTCTACTTTGTTGATATTTGAACATCACGTAAGCTGGTGCGTCTAAACCTTTATAATTACCTGTCCAGGCAAATACTTTTTCGATTTCTTCTCCAAATAACCAAGATGCCAAAGCAAAAGCGTGCCAACCGTTATCTAATAAAACAGGCGAACCTTTTTCGGTACCACCAATCATATCTGGATCTTTTCTCCATTCATTTGCACTTTCGGGAACTTTCCAACCTCCCGTAGCACCTATAGCAGTTTTAATTCGAATTGAGGACGGATCACCTATGTAATCTGCATCTAATAGCTCTTTAGCTTTTAAAATATGTGGAGCAAACATGAAATTTTCATAAATTGATAATATTGATTGAGATTTTTT
>SOKP01000037.1 GCA_004375715.1 Promethearchaeota archaeon
ACTTTAATCTGTTTTATAAATAACAAATCTAACAAAAAAAAATGATGAATTTGGGCTTATCTAAAAAAGAATATTTTATAAAGGATTTAGTTATTGACGATGAATACGGTGTAATAGATTCTAATGCGACTATTCAAGAAGCAGCAAAAAAAATGAAAGAATTAGGAGTGCCAGATTTAGTCGTAATCGAAGAAAAGTCTGATAAAGTTCTCGGAGTCATAGCTGATTTTGATATCATTCAAAATGTTGTAGCTAAAGGAAGCGATCCAAAAGAAGAAATGGTAATTTCGACTATGTATAAGATTAAAAGTATGTCTCTTCATGACCCCGTGACAGAAGCTTTTGCTAGAATGCGAGATTTAAACGTCAATGTCGTGCCAGTGGTAGAAAATGAGAAGTTAGTTGGAGTTTGCACTATACAAGATTGTTGGAGTTACATTCCTGACCAAGATTACGACGATATAGGCTTAATTTCTGTGTCTGATACTAGATCAGCAGAATTTTGGTTCGCATCTTGTTGTACAATTATTGCCTTTGTTTTAGGTGTAATTTTCCCGCTTGTTGGAATATTTGGCTTCTTTTCAGGAAATCCATCTGATTTGCTTAGTTTTTTCGGGTTGGCTGAAATTGAAGGGGAATTTGTCCTTTTTGGATTGTTTGAAGCAAGAGGCATTAATTTCCTAGTTCCTTTCGTGAATTTAATTAATACAAATGGAATAATTTGGTTAATAATTGTTATTATTAGTGTTCTGGTAGTTATTTTCGGTATCCTTGCGCTTTTTTCAATAATATTTTCGAGTTATTCTAAAGTACGCAACATTGAAACGGGATTTTTGGTACAATTTTTATTACCTATTTTATTTGTTGTGTTTTTAATTATTAACTGGATTCTATTAGGTGTCGCATTTGCGATCGCTGTTCCAACTCCGAATGTAACCGTTGATGGCGTAGGATTGACATTTTCAATAATATCGATGATTTTAGTGCTAGCAGCAATTTATAGGGATTATTTCTTTCGTCAAAAAGAACCTGAGGTGCCTAGATAAAAGTGCCTCGAGGTGGTGGCGGTGGTTTTAGAGGTGGAGGGTTTAGTGGAGGTGGATTTCGAGGAGGAGGTTTTCGAGGAGGCTCAGCAGGATTTCGAATGGGTGGTTCAAGATCTTCAGGAACACCTTTTGGAAGAACTGGGGCAAGACGAGTAACCTCAAGAGCACCTAGCGGACCATACCGCCATTCTTACTATAGACCTCGCAGGAGATACTACGGGTATGGCTATTGGCCATGGTATAGGCGCTGGTGGTATAATCCATGGTGGACTGGACGGTGGTATAGACCTTGGTACTATTCACCTGTCTATGTTGGAGGCGGTGTAACAATAGCAATCGTCTTAGGATTAATATTATTGCCTCTTTTTGGAGTTGCGATGTGGTTTCCTTTTAGTAATAGTGATGCAAATGGTACTGTGAATTATCGCTCTACGGAAACCCTATATTTTAACGAATATTGGTACGAATACGAAAATATGAAAGGTGGGAATGATATAACGTATAAGATAGATTCATTAAATAGCTTAATAAGCTTTGCTATATGGGATCGACCTTTTGAGTCTTTACCTACTACTACGAAAGTTGGGAGCGATTCTGATCAGCTTACTCTTCTAAACAATCAATATGAATATGTACAATATTATTTAAAACCGGGATCAACAATAAACTACGATTTTAATGCATCAACTCAAGTAGATTTTTTTATAGCAAGCGGTCAAGCACTTTATGATTGGAATCAGGGTGGTAGTCCAACTTTTTATGTTGATGAAAACGATGTATTATCAGATACTGGAATATATAATGTGTTATCAGCGAGAGATTATTACGTTGTTTGGTTTAACGAAGGAGTGTCTACAGCAATGGTCAATTTCACAATTGATTACTCTGCTGCGAGCGTGATAGATTTATCAGCCGCTGATTTCTATATTGAAGGAGTTGATTCAATCCCTGAAAATGACTTTACTGTTCCGAATGATGGACTGTGGTATTTCTTCGTTTATTTTGATCCAATGCTTTCTCCAGAAGAAACCACAACTATTACTTTTGATGTGACTTACGATACTGGAATTACTTCTACTGATAGGTGGATGGATCTTAGTCCAATATTAATTGTTATCATAGTGGTTATTGGAATCATAATTGTTGCTGCTCTATTTGCCAGAAGAGGTCAGAAGAAATTAAAACCAAAACAAGCGTCTAAAGCAGCCCCCGCAAAATCAGCAATAAAAAAACCTAGTAAATCAGCTATAAAAAAATTTAGTTTATTAGATACTAACTGTATTCGTTGCGGAAATTCACTCAGACCCGACGCTCACTTTTGCCCCAAATGTGGAGGTAAAGTTGACGGTAGGAGCACTAAGGAACCAACTATGATAACTCCGAAAAAATCGAAAACTTGTTCATTTTGCCGTAGTAAATTGACACCAGACGACAAATTTTGTAAATGGTGCGGAACAGAAATAGAGCGAGCATAATTATAATATCAACCTAAATCTTACTGCAGTCAAAAAACCAAATCTAGAACGAAAACCAAAAATCTTAAATTTTTACTTTTTTTTCCTTACCTTAAAATAGCAATGTGAAAAAATAAACAAGAAAAAATGCTTAGATTATTTTTAAGATTATACTTTAAATCAAAACTAAAAAAAATAATCTCTTATATCTGTAGTATACTCATCCTTTGGTTCGTAATAGTAATGTTTGAAGATCGTTTTGTTATTCCTCCAGTTACATACCTAATTTTTTTTATTAGCTTTGTTTTCTCCTTATTTCTCTATTTAGAATTTAAAGAAAAAAAGATTTGTATCATTTCAGATACAAAGTTAAATCAAAAGAAGTATTACGAGGAAACTGGTTTAGAAGCATCTAGAAATAGAAAGTTAAAAGCCGGTTATCGAAAATGGTTAATACTTGCTATAACTGAAAATAATCACGACATAGTAAAAACACAATTTTTTAAAGGTAATATTAGCTACTATTGTCTCTATTGTTATTTCAGCGTTATTCCAATCATTATAATATTTGTTTTTATTAACATGTACGCAAACTTATCGCAGACATTTCTAATAATTTTAGTTGTAGTTATTTCTATAATAACCCTTGGCATAATCGGCGCTAGGAGACATACAATTAAGAGGTGTAAACAAATAGATTCTGAGATAAAACAAATTCTATTTGAAGAAGAAACGGGTTTTAACCCATTAGTTAAGGGTAAATATACATTTAAGTACAAGGCTTGGCTAAAATTAAAAGAAGAGAAAATAAGCACAGTTCCTAATCAGAATTAGAAAGATCTAATTTATTTAAAACGTTTAACTTACTAATTTAAGTTATTTGTCAAATTTATTTTAAACTTTCTCGAGGTTTTTTTATGAGCTCCATAGGTAAAAGCATCGCTGAATTAAGAAGAAAAAAAGTATTCTTCTTTGATTTGGATGGGACTCTTTATTTAGGAAATGAACTTTTTGAAGGAGTGATTGAAATAATAAAAGCTCTTCAAGAGCACGGAAAGCGATATTTTTTTCTTTCAAACAATTCAAGTAAATCAACCTCAGATTACCTTAAAAAATTAAATAAGTTATCCTTAGATGCAACCCGTGAAAATATAATACTTTCTCAACATCCTACCATTAGTTATCTAAAGAAAAATAACTACACTACTGTTTTTTTACTAGGAAATGAGTCTCTTAAGAAAGAGTTTATTGAGGAAGGGTTCGCTTTAAGCGAACGTAATCCCGAAATTATAGTTCTCGCTTTTGATCAAGAATTGACCTATAATCGGTTAGCAAAAGCGTCAAATTTACTCCAAAAAGGGCTTCCGTATATCGCTACTCATTTGGACGATAAATGTCCTACAGAGGATGGATTTATACCTGATGCTGGAGGTATTGCCGCCCTCTTATATAAAACGACAGAACGAATGCCAGTTGTTTTTGGAAAGCCAAACAAGGAAATGCTCTTGTTTAAACTCAGGGAAATCGAAGTAAAACCTCAAGATGCAGTAATGTTTGGAGATAGATTGTATACAGACATAAAAATGGGAATTAACGCTGGAGTTACAACGTGTTGCGTGCTTTCTGGAGAGACAACTTTAGAAATGATTAATAAAAACAAATCAGAAAAACCTGATTTTATAATCAATGGTATCTGGGAAGTTTTGGAGATTTTCTCTTAAAGAATCATCTCTTCTTGTATCTCCAAACCTTTCTATATATAGATAATTTTATTTCAGAAGAGAAATTATAGTACAATATCATTATTCAACGAAAAAGCGGAATGATGGAAATAATAAATGTATCCTACTATATTAAATTGAGAATTAAAAAATGACATCTACAAGTACGCCCAAGTTTGTCTACGATTTTAGCGAAGGTAGAAAAGAATTAAAGAACCTACTTGGTGGAAAAGGTGCAAATCTCGGAGAGATGACTAATTTAGGCTTAAATATTCCTCCGGGTTTTACTATAACCACAGAAGCATG
>SOKP01000095.1 GCA_004375715.1 Promethearchaeota archaeon
GGATTTACGGGGATTACACCATAAGGATTAAGTAAATTATCCTCCCCTACAACTGATTCAGCTAAAATTTTTAGAGTTGTATAGGTATCGTTAAAAGAGAGCCAAGTACCTCGATCAATTAAGGTATATCCTTGATTATTTGCATCTTGATGAGACATTTGTAAAGTAGCGGCCATTCCTTGCCCAGTTTCTGTATATTTTTCAGGCTGTATAAACCACTCCACATCTGGAATAATATTGATGGATGACCATAAAGATAATTCTTTGGAATAAGTACCTGAACTATCTCCTCGAGAGTAAAATGTTGAATTGCCTGCATCTATACCTTCTTTTAATTTTGTCATAACAATTGTAATGTTGTCATCTGGTAATAATTCTGCAGGATTGTTTTCGTGACCGACAATAATAAAATCATTGTACATGACACATGCTCTATTAATCCCAAAGGGAGTTTGCCCATCGCTATCGTTTACAAATGTGTCTTCTCTAGATCGGGAATGTACGAGTATTACATCCACATCGCCACTCTCTCCATATACTAACGCTTGTCCCGTTCCAACTGATAGAACTGAAACTTCGATACCTGTTTTTTGAGTAAATTCAGGCAACAAATAATCTAACAATCCAGAATCATACGTAGAAGTTGTAGTGGCGAGCATAATTCGATTTGGGTTTCGAGCGGATAATACATCGAATACAAAAAAAGTTCCAAACGATCCTCCAACTATGAGGAAAAAAATAACTAAAAATGCTATTTTGTGCTCGCTAATGATAGTTTTTAATGTTCTTCTCTCACCCATTTTTTTAAGCACATATATTCTTATATTTTTTAATTTTTTTTTGTAGAAATCGTTTTTTAAAAAAATGTGATTTTGCTATTTTCAGCTTTTCTTAAGCAAATTCTATCGAACGATCCCAACATACATAACGTAAAAAAAGAACCCTATAATATAAATTTTTATCATTCAACATTTAACGATTCTTATTGCGTTGCTTTTAGGATTTATCTTTGGAATTACTTTGGGATTAGTATTAATTGGTATTCTAATCTCTTTTAAGTAATTACGTGAAATTAAACAATTTTTTCGTTTTTTCAACTGTATCGAAATCAAATTTCCTAAATAAAGAATAAGCAGCAATTGGCACGACACATCCACAATTGTCACATAAAAGTGGTGAATTTCCCATGACACAAAACTTTTGTTTTCCATCAGGATAGAAACTTTTTACTTGACCAGTTTTAAATACGCAATGTGGCACAAATTCTTTTGACAGGTATACTTCTAACATCTTTTTGGAATAAAAAACAAAATTTCCATATTCACGCATTACTTTTAAAATGTTTTTTATTGTCTTATTTAATATATTACCTTTTAATAAAAGTGGACTGTCAGGATAGTCGGTATATAATAGAAAGACCAATCCAGAAGCACCATTATCGTGAGCAATCTTAGCAATGTCTTCAATTTCTTTATAATTTAATGTCATAATGGTTGAAGTAACGACCGGATTGTTCTCCCGAATATTTTGTATGACTCTATCAAAAACCCTTTCTCCTCTTATCTTATCATGAGTTTCTTTGGTGCCATCTATACTTACCCAGTATTTCGGTTGTTTATATCCATTAAATCGAGGTAATTTTATAACTCCATTTGATACAACCTGAACTGAGGGAAAAATTTTAATCGCTTCTTTTATAACATCAATTCTTAAAGTAGGTTCTCCACCGGTTAAAATAGCTGTTTTTGTTCCTAAATTTCTATGGTATTTAAAAACCTTAATCCATTCTTCGTTCGATAATTCCGTTCTTTTATTTTTTAATTCCGCTGTTGATGAGAAAAAATAACAATGCTTACATTTTAAGTTACATTGCCAAGTTAAATCATAATTCACATATAACGGTACATTTCTTATTATTGACTGAAAAAATGATGGACCCATGGAAATAAAACTTCGTATATTTCTCACGGTAAATAGTCCCATAATCAATATAAGATTCGATGTTTTAAATATAAATTTTTAATAAAATAAAAAGAGAACGCATTCTTGACCACATATAAGAGTAGAGGAAGTTCCGCCGCCTTATATTTTCATTAGAAAAAAGCGAACAAACAATTGATATACCTCAGTTTAATTTTGATGATTTCGCTTTTACCATGTTGTTGATTCTCAATCATCATTATTAACATAAGGAGAGTAAAAGCTAATGTATTTAACAGCATCATCAGGTGCGATAATAACAGCTAGCCCTTCATGACTTTTAGCATATTTCAAAGCGGTGGCTAAAATTGCACCTGTAGATGGACCGACTAAAATCCCATTCTTCCTCGCTAATTTAATCCCAATTTGATATGCTTCATCATCATTGACCTCGAAAATTTCATCTATAACAGATGTATCTAAAATTTTTGGAATTAGATCTTCATCAAGATCAGTAATTTTTTTCATACCAGGTATATTATGCAATGTATCTGCTGGTTCAACTCCTATAATCTTAACTGATGGTTTTTTTTCTTTTAAATATTTTCCAACTCCAGTAATCGTTCCACATGTACCTGTCGCTGCAAAGAAATAATCTATTTCTCCATTCGTCTGCTCCCAAATTTCTGGACCTGTAGTTTTATAATGTGCCTGAACATTCAAATTATTATTATACTGATCCGGATTAAAATATCGTTCTCCTCCCTCACTAAGTAATAATCCATTGACCACTCCTCTTGCCCCTTCGTTAGGGAATTTTGGACAGAGATTATCACCAGCTTCCCATAATTCTTTCACGCCAAGTAATTTTAAAAGTACTTTTTTTTCTTCAGGAATTCTTGCGGGCACAGCAATTTCAATAGGTATCCCTTTTGCATTAGCTAAGGATGCTAAAGCTATTCCTGTATTTCCAGATGAAGGCTCAATAATATATTGCCCCTCCTTAAATTTAATATCTTTCAGCATAGAATAAGCAATCCTATCTTTTATTGATCCAGAAGGATTATATCTTTCCAATTTCATATAAATTGGAAAATCTCTATTAGGATTAATTCTCCCATTTAATTTAACTAAAGGAGTAGGATTTTCAGTATTTGAAATTAGATCTTCAATACTTTCATATACCCGTAACTTGCTATTTATTCCTATTTTCCCTTTTCTATTATTATATGATGCTGACTTCATTTTGACATCCCAAATTTTAGGCTTCATAATTAAAATTCTACAATTTTAACCAACGAGAGTTTTACAAAAGATAGATTTCTGATGGTTAGTTGAGAATTAATGAAACTGTTGTTTAGCAACAACAACAAATACTACAGCAACAAGAGGTAAGAGTTCTTACCTTATACTGATATTTAATTCTCATCGAATTGTGAAATATTTGTACACTTAAAATATTAGTGTTAATATTTAATAACAGCGTCTTTTCATCTAAAAAAAATGCAAATTACAAGAATAAAATAAAAAAAAGTTAAGGTAAATTTTTTATCCAAAATGCTATATTTACCTATAATTAATAGCTCTAAAGAAAAATAGAGCAGAATTTTATAAAAATCAATATAAATTTTAAATAGAAATCGTATGGATTTTTATACATCTTTATCTTAATTTAAAATTGAACCAATAGATGAAGAGTTGAATAAAAAATATTAAATTATAATAGAAAGCGGATTTTTTGGATAGCATTAATAACTCTAATCTGTTTTAGCACTTTTTTTGGAATATCCTCGATAAATAATATTTCGAAAATACAAAAAACTATAATTACATCTAATATTACTCCGAAAACATCTTATACAACTGTCTTACAACCAGGAGAAAGAGTGGATATAGGTGGTTATGTTGAAAACGAAAAAATACAATGGAGTTTCGAATGTTCAGAAACAAGTGTAGGAATTGAACTTTGGCTTCTTAGTTTAGGCGAATACATTAATTACACGAATGATCAACCTCCCTATGGGTGGTTTATAATATCTGATGGTACAAAACATCAAGACTCTGGAATACTTGACATTTCCTTTTATAATGTCTCAATAATTTTCTTAATATTCACTAATAGAGGATTAATTCCCGCAACATTAACATTTAATGTAAATTTTGTTTCTATTTATCAAGAACCTATCCTAAATCCTCCAATTACTATCTTAATTCCTTTAATTATAATTTTTGCTATCATTACAGTTTCAATATTAATTGTAATTTACTTCTTCAAAACACATAAAAGAATTAAAAAACCAGGTAAAAGAGGCATTATTGAAGAAAAATTTATATATCCAAAACCACACAAAGTTAAAACGAATATTGAATCTTCACAACATATAATTAAACCGATAGAACACACTAAACCTCTCAAATCAATAAATGATATAAATTATAAAACTAAACCATTTGAACGAGCCCAAAAAGCGAAACCTATAACTCAATTAATAGAAAAACCCACAGAAAGAAAAGAAGATATCGAAAAGATCGTAAATTCTTCTACTTTTTGCTCATTTTGCGGTAATAAAATCATTAATGATGTAAAAATTTGTTCCCGATGCGGAAGCAGAATTAAGAAATAGATTCTTAGCATGTAAATTAGTGAATTACTTATTATAATGATAAAAAATAATGGTAAAGAAAAAAATTTAAAGTTAGTTAAGGCATAGTTATTATGTTAGTGTCCTCATCTAGATTTATAATGCCTTTGACTGCGAGTTGTTTAATAGTCCGTACTGCCATAATAGGAGGGACAGAAAGAAGTTTCTTTAACTCGTTAAGGTTACAGCTTCCCTGAGCCATTATGGTTGCTAATATATCAACTTCTGAGATTTCTTCCTCAGAGTTCTCTATTAAAAACGATGTAAAGTAATTATCCTTCTTCAAATGACGTAGTTTGAAGTCTAAATCCTTCATCTTTTCTTCAGAATATTCTGTTCTTAAATGCCTTTCACGGTTTTCATTATCGATCTTTTTTTGATCTAATAAATTATTATCGTTTTCCTTCGTAACAATTTTGTCGTTAACAGTTTTTAGTTTCGACAGAATATCTTCAAGCTCTAACTTTGGTCCTTTGAGATCGTCGCTGATTTGTTCAATAGATTTCTGTAGTTCTAAAGCTTTTGCTTGTAAGCCATTTTTAGACGACTTTAAGACATCTATTTTTTTTGCCAGGTCATCCGATTTTGTGTTGAGTTCTGTTAGCTCATTATTTTGGACTTCGATCGCCTCTTCTAGCTTTTTAACATCTTCAAGTTCAAGTTGCATCTTTTTCCAAGTTAAGCTCAAATTCTGAATAATATTTTCGCTGTTTTTTTGAATTGTTTGTATGTATTCGTCGAAGTACTTCTCAAGCATTTCAATTGTTCCTAAAATGTCGTTTAAGTTCGAACTCATCAGAAATCTACCTCCTCTTTTAAGGTAATTGTACCAGAAGATTGATCGTATTCAATAGGAGCGTTGTCTTCAAGCATTTTTGTAATTATCTTGCGCGCTTGTTCTTCTCTCATATCAATGGCAACTAAAATATTTCTGAGGTCTAACGAACTTCCCACCTGTAAAGCTTTAATAAACTGGTAAAGAAGGGAATTTATATATTTTCTCTTTATCAAAGCCTTCATCGCAGCAACTCTAAGTTCATAGGATTCAACGAATTTTTCTTTTTTAATGAAAGTTTCGTTAAGTTCTGTTTCAAGAATTTTTAATTTTTCCTCAAATTTTTCAACTTCTTTATTTAATGTAAATAAGCGATCTTCGAGTTCTTTTAAACGAAGTTCCCGATTCTTTAGTTCTTCTCTTTTAGTGTTGATTGTTTCTTTAACTTCCTTGATTTCATTTCGACTTTCCTGAATTTTGGTTTCCAATTCTTGGCGATTTCGCACAAGTTCTGCATTTTCTTCCTCGAATTTAACGATGTCTCGTTGACTCTGGGATATTTTGTTTTTAACGGTGTTTATTTCTTCATAATTGGATTTTAATGTATTGATCAAGACATTTTTTCCATCTCCATATTTTTCTAGCTCTTCGAGTATCTTTTCAGGTTGTATTCGAAGTTTTGGGATGTAGTCGCTATTCAAACCACTTAAATTTACAATTATCGAAGCCATCTTTTTAAGAGAAGTCTTCGCATCCACTAAATTTTCACTCAAGTTAAATTCACGTTATTTTTATAACAATTATAATTGAAATTGTATTTATTTCTTCGTTATTACAAATATTATGATATACTTAAAAATTTATGAATTGGTCTTGAAGCTTTTGGCTTGAAATTATTGTTCTCGATGTAAATATTGGTGTTGGCTTCTCCTTATTTTAGGGTAATAAAGGTAGATTCAAAGTGTAGCATTTGTCCATTCCAGAAATATTGTAATTATTAACGAAAGAAATAGAGACGGTAACACAAATGAACAAAAAAGAATTGAAAGAATTTTTAAAACAGTTTAAAGAAGTAACGCCCAAGAAAGAAAGCGAACCGGAGCAAACGAAATTCGACTTAGATTTAAACCTAAAAAAGAAAATTGACGATTCCAAAATAGGATACAAAGTAAAAGGACTTAGTAAATACGAAAGATTTGAGATAAACCAAAGAAATAAAAAAGAACAAGGGAAAAATAACAATGATAAGTAAAAATTACAGAAACGATTTCGATAGGATTATGAACAAAGGGATTAACTACTTTGACGCAAAAAGAATGTTAATCGAAAAAATGGAACAAGTTAAAACAGTTGATATAAAATATAATTACGCCAACCGTAAGAAATACTGCGGTAAGTGTGGCACAGAAATCGTAAGCAAGAACGATTATATTATTGAAGAAACCAATTACGTGTGTTTTGTGTGGTATCAATGTAGCAATTGCCAAGAAGTTAATCTGTTAGTAAGTTAAACTTTATTTTTTTCTTTTTTTTTACTTTAATTCATTTCTACCTTACTTATGTTTAATAATATCAAACAGAAGTTAACAAAGGCTTCGCTAAAAACTCAATAAGACCTTTTTTTGCTTGGATGTTTGCAATAATAAAATGGAAATAGCAGAAATAAATTGGAAAACAATTTTGAAAAATAAACTGGAAAATTTGAAAAATAAACTGGAAAAATGAAATCTCAGAAATAGTATAGCATAGAATCGATTTAAGTATTTTAAATGTGTATTTTTCAAAATCACAATAGGTTAATGATTATATTAACCAAAATAAAATAAGAGAAATTACATATCTCTTGATATTTCTTTGATGAAGTTATCTTTGTTGAGAATCATGTCAATGCCCCTTCGATTCATGACCGTGTTTAGATTCTCAATTAACTTTTCGGTAAAATACTTAAAATCAAAATGAGTTTCAGGATTAATACGATAATAACTTTTCAAAAAGAGGTTAATAAGTTCAATTTTAACTAAAGGAACGGTTTGTTCAAAAATTCCAGGATTCGTATCAAGCAACGAACAGCAAATCCAGGCTAGATCATCTATGTGATGTCCCTCATAAGAATCTTCAAAATCTAATCCGAACATCTTGTTATCTGAGGAATTATATATAAAGTCCCTTAACCGTGTATCGCCTTTATTTAACACTTTCACGTGGGAATGCTCTTTATCCTCTATTATATTATTTGTATGGAGTTTACTAAACCAATTGGCTAATTTCTCTATACACATCAACAGTTCTTGCTTAGTAATAGTATCCAAGTCGTCAAAATCAGCAACTTCCAATAATTTATCGTTAACAAAATCGCATAAATTAATTCCTTCTATCTTTTCAAGTATCAGAAACGGTTTTTTATAAAATATAATCTTAGGAACTAGAATTTCTTGTTCGTAAAGTTGCTTTAGTGTATCATACTCATTATCAGCGTTGTCATTCGTGAAGATTTTAATTACTACTTCCTTTGGTAAAGACTCTGTTTTCCTATTGAAAGTTAAATGTACAACTTTATTTTTTTTACTCTGGAATTGAGTTAATATGAAATGGTTAAATTTATCAACTAACTCTGGAAAGTCTTCTTTGAGTTGAATTATTAGGTCTTGCCGAATTTTTAAAAGTTCCATCTTTAACTGTTAGGATATACGATAAGTTTACAATAATGCTTTATGGAAATCTGTAAATTAAGTTATAAATAGTAAATATAAAAGATAAATTTCTCTATTTCCAGATTCAAAAATCTAAATCTTACGTGTGAAGATGTTCGGGGTAAGGATTATATGGTTTTTATAAATTATCAGAGTAACAAATAAAAAAAATACATTTTATAGATACTATAATGAGCTCTCAACAAAAACAATACAAACTTGGAATCTTTTATGGTCCAGATCCAGATACAGTAATGTTAGCGCAAAAATTCGTTGGAAATCTAATAAACGACGACGATTTTTGTAAAGCGTGTGAATTACTCGAGAAAGATGTCAAATGCGATAAGTGTAGAGAGCATCTAGGTAATTTTTCTAGTTCAATTTACTTTTACGACCTTATAGGAGAAAATTTGCCCGATTTCATTGAAGACCCTGAAGATTATTTACCGAAAAACTTACCTCAAGTAGATTTTTTGTTAGTGGTTGGGATTCATCAAGATTTACTCTCCGGTTTTCCAGAATACTTGAAGGACAAGAATATCAAAGCAATAATTATTCCGATTGAAAACCCAAAGTGGGTCCAACCGGGTTTACAGGTGCAAGTATTAGAAGAATTTGAAAAATTTGGTATACAAGCTGCGTTTCCAAAACCATTCTGCACATTAAGCAAGGAATTAAACGAGTACAATAAAGTAGGTTTTAACATCACGAAAGAAAGGGATAATATAATAGAATTTATTGACCACTATAAAATAGGAGAACCAATTGTCTCATTCTTACTATCCGATGACGGTAAATCAATTCAAGATACATGCGTTCTTCAATGTGCGCCATGTGGATCATCATATTATATACTACAACAACTTCATGCTAAATACATTAAAGACGGAGAGATAAGTTTAAACGAAAGAATTAGTAAGGCTCATCATTCATATCCTTGTAATGCTTCAATGGATCAAGATACAATACTGAAAGACTCTTGTCTCCATGTTGGAGGTTATTTAATACGAAATGCTGTTAGGAGAGAATTAGGCCTTGAAGAACAAGAAGGACAAAAGTTAGTCTATATTGTTAAATAATCTCATTCAGCTTAGAAATTAAATAAAAGGTCCCAATTTATAATTAATAACAAGATTAAGAGCTTGAATTTAGACTCTGATTATTATAAGATAAACAAAATTCTTACGATTCGTATAGATATAATAGGTAAAACACTCAATTTAGCACTTTTGATTGATATTAGTCTCTTTTTATTATATAATATAAAGCTTTTTAGATACATCGCTTTTACATTACTTGGTGATTGATATCGTTACTCAGTGTACAAATATCCTATGTTTAGACGAAGAAATGGAGGAAGAGGAAGAATCGTTTTTCGAGGAAAAATTTTGGTTTTTCATTATACCCTCAGTGATATTGCTTGGAATTTCAATGTTTTTAGAGTTTTTTACCGATGCGGTATTTTTAAGCCAAATTTTAGCAATAGCGTCAGTATTACTTTCGTGTTATGGAATCGTGACGGAAGCTATAGAAGATGTCCTAGCTAAAAGAATAACTGCGAATATTCTAATGTTAGTTGCGGGTGTCGCTTCTTTTTTTATTTTACACGGTCAAGAAGGAGCAATGGCAATATTGTTA
The DNA here is from genome assembly GCA_004375715.1 of Promethearchaeota archaeon. Classification (GTDB taxonomy): domain Archaea; phylum Asgardarchaeota; class Lokiarchaeia; order Sigyniarchaeales; family SOKP01; genus SOKP01. The sequence continues at coordinate 9,666 of SOKP01000095.1, forward strand.
TATGCAATTGCAGAATATTTGGAAGAGCTAACTACAGATAAATCCAAGAATGCTATTAAAGAGCTGCTTGATTTAGCTCCAGACGAAGCTTTATTAAAAACTAACGAAGGGTATAGTCTGGTTCCTACAATTGAGGTAAAAGTGGGTGACATCGTTGGAATTAAACCTGCGATGAAAGCTCCAATCGACGGGAAAATAATAAAAGGTGAATCGTACTTCAATGAAAGCGCAATTACTGGGGAATCGCTTCCTGTTTTTAAGAGTGTTGGCGATGAAATATACGCAGCAAGTATCAATAGCGATAGTTTCGTTGATATAGAGGTTACAAGAGAAAGCTCAAACACAGTAGTTGCAAAAATTGCTGAAAGTATTAAACTAGCTCAACAAAATAAAAGTGATAGCGAACGATTTATAGAAAAATTTGCAAGGTATTATACCCCAATCATATTAATTAGCTCGCTTCTCGTTATGTTTATACCAACAATATTGTTTGGTTTAGATTTTAATCAATGGTTCTATCGAGGATTAATTCTTCTAGTTGTATCTTGTCCTTGTGCTCTCACATTATCTACTCCTTTAGCGAATATAGCTGCTCTTACGAAGTTAGCAAAAGAAGGTATTCTTGTTAAAGGTAATAAGTTTATTGAAATAGCAAAGAATATTGAATTAATAGCATTTGATAAAACTGGGACACTCACCGAGGGTAATTTAAAAGTTTTTGAAATTTTCGAGTATGCTCTAAATAAAGAGGAGATTGTAAAAATAGCTGCCAGTTTAGAAACACTCTCAGAACACCCTATAGGAAAGGCTATAGTATCGCAAGCAAAACAAATGAATTTATCTTTATACCCGGTAGAATCATTTAACATTATAAAGGGAAAAGGTATTAAGGGAGAAATTCAAGGAGAATTGTATTATGTAGGCAGTAAGAGATTTTTTGAAGACTTAAAATTTAACTTCTCAGGAGAAACTTTAAATGAAATTGAATTGTCTGGAACCATTCCGATACTACTCGGTCAGAATTCAACTATATTAGGAGCTATCACCATTAGAGATGTCCTAAGAGTATCAGCTCCGCTTTTAGTAGACGGGTTAAAAAAAAGAGGTTATAAGTCGGCGATGATTTCTGGGGATAATCAGCAAGTATGTAATACAATCGGGGCGTGCTTAGATATGGATTCTACTTATGGTGAATTGCTACCTGATCAAAAATTAGAGGAAATAAAAGATTTAAAGAAAAAGTATAAAGCAGTCGCCATGGTAGGTGATGGAATAAATGATGCTCCTGCCCTTGCCATATCGGATCTTGGAATTGCAATTGGTGCTTCAGCCACTGACTTAACTTTAGAAACAGCAGATGTAATTATTATGAGCGATGATTTGAAAAAAATATTGACATTTTTTGATATTTCAAAGAAGACCAATAGAATCATTAGACAGAACATTTGGACCTCAATTATTGTCAAAGTAACTTTTGCGATTCTAACTGTTGTTGGTTTGATGACACTCTGGCTTGCTGTTGGAATAGGCGATATGGGCGTATCTCTCCTAGTTTTAATAAATGGAATGACTATATTTAGATACAGAACCAAATTTAAAGAATCCTCCTTAGAAAACTTAGCAAGCGATGCAAAATTGATTATCTGTCAATTATGTGAGACTAAAAATATTATTCCCCAACATCACGGACGAGATATGGTAGAAAAGGAAGGAAAATTAGTATGTTGGAGAAACTTACTCAATAGTGATGAGTTAGAACCGTGTGAAGAAGAATTGCCTTTATTCTGTCCAAAATGTGAAAATGAACTGGAAGTTCATTAACCTAATGAAAATTGACCTAATATTTAAAAAAATAGATTACTTTGACAAATACTTAGGGTAGTGGCCAAGGATTGTAAGGACGCCAGATTTTTCTTTCATTTCTTTCTTGTTCTTGAGATTCTGGATCACTTTTTTTTATTAATTTCTTTTTTATTTTTTTCCAATAAAGTTTTTTACTACTGGAGATCGAAGGAACCGACTTTTTTATGATTATTCTTTAACACCTATTTTTTAGGCCAATGATATAAGAATGTTGTAGCAAAATAAAAATGCTAAGTCTCAATCAATTTTCTATTTATTACGGTATCAGAATGTAGCTTTAAATGCGGAAAGGGGGATTCGAACCCCCGGACTCCTACGAGACTGGATTCTGAGTCCAGCGCCTTTGACCAAACTTGGCAATTCCCGCACTCAAACAATATTTAAATCTAATAATTATACCTAAATTTAAAGATTAAAAAATATAATTGTATGAAATTTTTATACCTTGTGAACTTTCTACCTTCCTTTAGCCTATTATTGCTATTTTAAATTGCGAAAAATCCTAAAGTTCATATATAATTTTATTGAGAGAGAAATTTTTTAATAGGATCAGAATTATTTTCCACATTTGTTAAGTTCTCGCATTTCCAGGTAGTATCTTGTAGCAATTCTGTACTAGAGCCGCCAATTTTTTCTAAAATGCCAACAAATGCTCCAAAAACTAAAGCTAATCGATATTCAAAAGCAGAAATTTTTCCCCCTCCAATTCCTAAAAGTTTAATTTTACTAATGGTAATTTCGTTTAATACAATATCTGTCCAATAGTGAAGTGCCTCTAAAAAACTAAAATCATTTCCATTAGTTTCATGTATTTTTAAAAACCTTTCATCAACCCTAACATCTTTAGGAAAATTTTTGGGAATGTAGCCAACAGTTTTAATTGAATTCGGATAAGTACTCTGGATTTCGCCTACAAGGTCACAGACACCTGCAACTGTGCTTCCAGAGATAATAGTTCCTTCAAAAAATTTTAATGCTTCTATTAAATTTCTTTGTAAATCTGGCCCGAGTTCTTCCTTACTCAGTTTCGTACTTCCTGTAATTATAGCAAGTGGTATGCTCAAATTTCCCTCCTTTACGCCATATTCTTTTTTCAATCGATTTATTGCATCTTTATCATTGAATCGAATAGCTAAACCAAGTATTAGCAAATGTTTTACTAATTTAATTCCTTGTAACTTATCATCTACAATGTTAAGACTATCCAGATCATTTAAATGAGAGGAAATCATCCATCCTGCTGTACTAAATCTTATACCTAACAAATAATTGTGCAAACTTTCATTTATCTCTTTAGAAAATAATTTAAACAGCCCATTATTGAAATATGCCCAAGGCATGTTAATTCCAACTGAAATTTGCTCTTCACTCATTTTAATGATGTTTTTTATAGCTGGTAATGAATAGTCAAGGATATCGAAATTTTTATTAAGAGTAATATAAGTAATAAAGTAATTAACACCAGTATACGTATCATCAGGATTAATATTATAAGATTGGTTAAAATAGTCATGCGCTCTTTTAAGATTTAATTTCTTCCATGATCCACCTAAGCACGACAAAGCATCGGTATCTTCAGGATCCAATTTAATTGCTTCTTCTAAATATTTTTGTCCTTGTTGATATTCAGTGCCAGTAGGATTTTTAGCATAATACTTGTATAAAGCAAGACCAAGTTCTCTTAATGCTGAAGGATTATTGTATTTGACAAAATCACTTAAAAGTTTTATAACTAGATCCCATTTTTCTACAGCTCTTGCTAGTTTTACAATTCTTAATATTAAATTAAGTTCTCTTGATTTATCAGGCGCATTATCATATACCAATTCCAAACTCTTAATTTTCTCATTTATTTCTTGAGCGGTCATATATGCGCCATAATTCGCTTCATATATGCTCAAAAATTCTAAGCCATTCTTAAATTCTAAGTCAGCATCCTCAAGAATTGCCGCAATTCGATGAAACTGTCGCTTAATTTTATCTGGAATTTTAATACTTGGTTTATATAAATTATCATGCTGAATAACACTCCAACAATGTTGGAGAAGAGTTCTTATTTGAAGTTCCGCTTTAAGTTGATAAATCTCGTTAGGTAGATCAATATCTTGGAGATAAATGGAATCAGGAATTAATTGTACAATATAATGATGAGATAAATATCCAAATTGATCCTCGTCTAAAGTATCAAGTTTGTCCTCGCTATCTTCCCAATGTATTTTAAAATTCTCTTCTATTATTTGGCAACATTTCTTTACATCATCAAGAGTTGGTAAAATAATACGTCCACCGCATAGATCAGTTAATTCTTCGACAGGATTCGGTCCATACTTCTCTGCTTTGCCAGGACGTTGTATTTTTTCTGCAAAACTTGTTACCTCTTTAGCACGTGTTTGAACTATGCTTTCAGGAGAAATATTTTTTGCAATTTTTTTAAGAATCAATTCAAGTATTTCTGCATATTTAACAAAATCTTTACGACATTCTTTAAAGAGATTGATTTCTCTTATTATCTCGACTCGATCCTTTTTCATGGTAAATCAATTAATTTTTGATGTTAATTTAAATTCAGCAATCTATTTTATTTAAACTGTTACTTATTCATTAAGAGCGGGAGATATTACTTCTCTTAATTTAGGATAAAAATCGGAATCAGACATGAGGTATTTCTTCATAGATTGAATATCAGCAATATCAAACTCTAATTCACTGGGTAATTCAGTCTCCTTCAGATAAACACCAAAAAATGTCTTCTGTCTTTTCGAAGCGAAGCTAATTTCCTTCCTTACATAATCTGAATCGAGTATATGCGGTGTAATAAATAGTAAAAAAGCCTTACATCGCTCTAAATTTTCCACGATTGATCTTTTCCAATTCTCGCTAATAGGAATTCCTTCATCATACCAAATGTGTATACCCTTTTTATTAAGATAATCTATTATTGGATATACTTGGAGTTTGTCTGTGTGAGAATAACTAACAAAAACAAATGGCTCATCTCCTTCATATGCTTCAAATGGCATTTGAAATTTCTGTGGATCGGAAAGAAAGCTCTCAACTATCAGGTTTTCAAGAGAAGGATGCTTATTTATTTCTATAACCTCATTTACATTTACGACATTTTTCAGGGTCTCCATAAGACTAGAATCCTTTTTTAAATTCTCACAAAAATGATCTAATTTATGTTGAGCACTATAGGAATGTCCTTGGAACATATAATAAACACAAAAAGGCTCTACTGCTGTAATGAGAATTGTATACCTTCCAAATTTCACACGATCAAACGATTCGGAAAAAATCTGATCGCAAAATGCATTACAAGAAGTGAGAAACTCACCGAAGTGGGACTCGTCGATAGTCATATCTGCTGTAAATGGACTGGATAATAAAACCTCTCCCTCTTTTGACATGATCGAAATCAATACGGGTTGTTCAGCATCTAACTTCGGAGGTTTTACTACACGTTTTCTCAGCATTTGTCCCATTTGATCGTTTAAACGAGCTAATTCTATACGCTCCTCTAAAGGCGCTTTTGAATCTTTTAAGTGCTCCCATAAGTCTAGTTGGTTAAGCAATTGATCGTGTTCACTTGATATCCTCATAGCTAAACGAGTAAGACCATATTTTTCAGCAATTAGCTGTCCTTTAGCCAACAATCTTCGGGCTTCTTCTAGATTCAATGAGATTAATGCTAATTTGGCTTGTAGAAGGTAAGTTTCTCCCAAAATCCAAAATGAATGTGATTTATCGGATAAATTTAATAGTTGGGTAATAAAAGGCTTGATCTCTTCTAAAATTTCTACTTCATTAGTCATTTGTAATTCAGCGAGGAGCAATTCACATAAGTTAAGTAATACTTTTAGTAAAATACCAATGTGTAAATCCTCTTCTTCCAGAATTTGCCTTAATAATTCTTCAGCTTTTACACGATTGCGGGCTCGAGGACTGGTTTTCAATAGTAAAGCCTTATCAAAAAGATACACTAAATTAACGAACTTGTCTTTTAATTGACTGTTCAATTGCTCCAAATCACGAAGAGAATTCCGTGCTCGTTCAAGATCGCCCATATCAATTAATATCTGAATTAAAGAGTTATGGTTAAAAGCTAGGTTTCTTAAAACTCCTAACTCACGGCTTAATCCCATAGATTGTTCTATATACTCTAAAGCACGATCCAATTCTCCTCTCATCTTATAATTGTAAGATAAACTGTGAAAAACCTCACTCATTAAGTATTTATAGTTAAGTTCCTTGTAAATTATCAAACTTTGCTCAAAAAGCATAATACTACGATCCAATTCACCTCTCATTGCATAGCTATCTCCCAACTCGCTAAGAACCCTTGCTATCATAACTTTATTGTTAAGTTCATTGTTAATTTTCAAGCTTTGCTCAAAAAGCATAATACTACGATCCAATTCACCTTTTTGCAGATGTCCCCCTGCCATATAGTAAAGACAATATCCTATAACATTTTTATTACCACTTTCCTCGGCAAGAGCCAAGCCTTGCTTCAAGAATTTTAAAGCACGGTCAAAATCACCTTTTAGATTCATAAATATATTGGCAATTCCTACAAGGGAACGCGCAATTTCTTTTTTAGCACCAAGTTCTTCTCGCAATGATATACTGAGCTCAAACTGTTTTACTGCATGATCAGCCTCACTTTTTTGTTCGTAAGCCCATCCTTTCAGAAAAGCTATATACGCCTCTCTTTGCTTGTACTCTGCTGGTAATTCTAGTGTTAAAGTTTTTAGCAGTTCTTCTCCCTGCT